>DAHXMR010000176.1 GCA_027371655.1 Microcaldota archaeon | reverse complement strand
GTATTCCGAGAATGCTTCTAGGATTTTCTCGGGCTTTTCAAGCCCCAGAGCGTGCAACACGAGCACGAGTTCAAGCGACTTGTTGTAAGAGGGCATTGTGACCGAAAGCTTTCCCTCGCGCGAGCGGTCCACGGTAATCCTGCCGCGGAAGCCCAGGCGCGTGGAGAACACCTTGGCCTGCACCAGGTCCTTTTCCTTGTCCTTGGAAACAAGGATGCGGTTGGGCGCAAGGTCCTCCAAGGTCATGAGCATTTTTTCGGTTCCATTGATGATGAAATAGCCGCCCAAGTCCATCGAGTCCTCGCCCATGGCCGCCAAATCGGGCTTGCCCTTTCCCTTCAGGTAGCACAGGGACGACTTGAGCATGACCGGCAGTTCGCCGATGAAAACGTCTTCAACGCGCTTCTGCACGTTGTTGACCACCTGCGTCATTTCAAGGTAAAGCGGCGCGGTGTACGAAAGGTCGCGCAAGCGGGCCTCGGAGGGAAGCATGGGGCGGCGCGAGCCGTCCGCCTCGACAACGCGGGGCGGCTCGATGCGGATGCGGCCGAGCTTGAGGAAAACGCCCTCAATCTGCGGCTCGATGACGGCCTGCTCGGAAACGACGCTTTGCAGGCCCTTTTCCAAAAACTTGTCATAGGACTCTATGTACTGTTTTACCAGGCTGTTTTCCTGCAGATAAGACCGCGTCAGTTCCGTGAAAGCCATTTTTCCCAAAAACACCCGTTTTCAAAGCCGAAAAAAGAAGAAGAAAACCCCGCACGCACCACAAAACATTTTTTCCACACAAAACCGCAAAGGCAAAAAAAGCCTTTTTTTGCGAACCCGAAAAAAGCAGCCGCGCGCGCCGCCCTTTGCCCCAAAACGCCAAAGCGGGGGCTGGACGCGAAAATTCAACGGACTTACTTGGATTCGATTACCCTGCGGTAATAATTCTCAATCTTGCCCGTAACGGGGCTCTGGCGTCCGCAGCGGATCACATCGCCGGGCTTCGCGCCAAGCGCGGCAATCGCGGGGTCCGAATCCTTGATCGCAGGAAGCTTGTCTTCGCTGGTCTTGAAGCCGTCATAGAGCTTTTTCAGCTCGTCTTCCGTGGCAATCGAATGCTCCGGAACCAAAAAATGGCTGAAGGTGGCGCTCATCTTCTAGAAAACCCCTGATGCGAAAGAATTCGGCACTTGCGACAACCGCTCTCTTGCAAAACGCAGGCTGAACACAGCCGGAAATGCAACAGGCTATTATTATGCACAAAAAGCTTTTAAATCCCACCCCCCAAAGAGGGCGGCATTCGGCAGCAGGCAGGGAAACTATAGCGAGCGCTTGTAGCTTGCCAAAACCCCGCGAGGGGGGATTTTTTTCTCGATTTTCTTCCACTTTTTCTTTCTTGCCGCAATCTCCCTTGCGGTCACAAGCAGGTCAAGCCGCTGTTTTTCCAAGTCAATCGCTATCTCATCGCCAGTTTTAACAAGCGCAATCACTCCGCCCGCATACGCTTCGGGCGCAACGTGCCCAACGCACAATCCCTTGGTCGCCCCCGAAAACCGTCCATCAGTAATCAAAGCAACTTTAGTGTCCAACCCCAACCCCGAAATCGCGCTTGTTGGGTAGAGCATTTCCCGCATCCCCGGGCCGCCTTTTGGGCCCTCGTAGCGAATCACAATAACCGAATTGGGCGCGACAGTCTTGGTTTTGATGAACTTGGTGGCGTCTTCTTCCGCGTCAAACACTATCGCCCTGCCCACGAACCTGCGGGGCACACTTGCATCAACCGCGCTTTCTTTAATTACTGCGCCTTGTGGGGAAAGGTTTCCACGGAGAACTTTGATTCCGCCACGCTTTGAATAGGGATTCGACGCGGGCCGAAGCACTGCAGCATTAAGCGTGCCTGAAAAGCCTTTCAAAACATCGCGCAGCGCCCCATTTACCGTAAGCGCGCCCTCATCGAGCAATTTGAGCTTTGAAAGCTCTTTCATAACCGCCGGAATGCCCCCCGCGGCGTCAAAGTCGGACATGTGGTGCGGGCCCGCAGGCGACAACTTCAGCAAGTTGGGCGTCTTGCTGCTTATGCGGTTGATTTCATCCAAATCAAACTCCACCCCCGCCTCGGACGCTATTGCGGGAATGTGAAGCACCGTGTTCGTGCTGGCGCCGATTGCCATGTCCACGGCAAACGCGTTCAAAAACGCCTTGCGGTTCAAAACCTTGCGCGCAGAAACCTTTTTTCCAACCAACTCGACGATTTTTTGCCCGCTTTCAAACGCTAGTTTCCCCTTCTTTTCATCAACCGCGTGGGCGGTGGCGCACCCCGGCAACGTGAGGCCCATTGCCTCAATCACGCACGCCATGGAATTTGCAGTAAAAAGCCCCGCGCACGAGCCGGCGCCCGGGCACGCATTGCAAACAACTTCCTCATACTGTTCTTGGGAAATTGTTTTGCGGGCGCGTTGGGCGTCCGCGGCAAACGCGGCGGCAATGTCCACCTCTGTTCCCGCAACTTTGCCGGGCTTCATGGGGCCGGCGGTGACCGCAATGGTCGGCAAATCAAGGCGCGCGGCTGCCATTACCTGCGCCGGCGCGTTCTTGTCGCACGCGGGCACTATTACAATTCCATCAAAAATGCCGTGCGCCCGCACCATGTCCTCAATCGAGTCGGCGATTATTTCACGCGACGGGAGGGAGTAGCGCATGCCATCGTGGCCCATCGCTATTCCGTCGCACACGCCGATTGCCCCGAATTCAAGGGGAATTCCGCCTGCCGCCCGCACTCCGCGCTTTATTTCGGCAACAAGCTCGCGCAGGTGCAAGTGCCCCGGGCAGACCTCGTTGAACGAGTCCACTATTGCAATGAACGGCTTTTGCAAATCCTCTTTGGACACGCCTAGCGCGTGCAATGCCGCGCGCGCCGCGGGAAGATTTCGGACTTCGAGGGGAATCAAATTGTTCAACCGCCAATTTTTCTTTGCGGCGCCCTGCGGACGCCTTTCAGAATCTGGAAACTGTTCACGCCTATGTTGAAACTTTTCATGCCTATGTCTGTAGCATTCAGAATCTGGAAACGTTTCATGCCGTTTGTAGCATGATGTCCCTTCAAAATTTCTTCCAGCGGTTCGCCGACCCAGTTCACTTCACTCAGCCCATTGTCCTTCGGGGGAAGATGCGCCAATATTATGCCTTTGGGAACGGTTATTTTCAAAGCTTCGCGCAAGGCGCGGGCATTGTCGGGCGCATAAAAGAGCCCGCCGTAGGTTGAAACCACCAAATGGAACCTGTCTTCGGGCTTTGGAAACATTTTGGAAAGCCTCAGCGCGTGCCCCACGCGGTGTTCGACTTGGGGGAAGTGCAGCCAAGCGTCCCTTCGCGCGACGTCCATTCCCACCGCGTGGATTTTATCCCCGAATTTTTGCTTCAACTGATGAAGGAAGGGGCCTTCCCGGGCTCCAATGTCCAGCACGCGCAAAGGACGTTCCTTTGAAGCGTTGAACCTCCTGGCCAGCCCGGCGACGATTTTTTCCAAATCCCTCGCGTGCGCGCTGTTTACCTCGGAAAGCATGCGCGCAGATTCATAAAAGGGCCTAAGCCCCGGTTTCGCGTAGTCACCACGCTTGGAACCCAAAAGCTGCCGTGCAACCGCACTCCGAACCGGGCTTCGCTTTTCAAGCATCTGGTCGGAATGCTCCCGCTTTGCCCCGCGTTCAATTGCCATGCTATCCTTTCGCAAAGGCAAAAATAAAAAGAAAGGGGAACGCTGCCCAACTCACTTTTTCAGCTTGAACATTCCCCTGATTTTCGCGCCCGTTGTTTCGATGAGGAGCTTGGATTCCTTTTCGTTCAACTCCCTGAACTTGGGCATGCCCTTTTCGTACTCGGCAATCCACTCCTTTGCGAACCTGCCGTCCTGTATTTCGGCGAGGATTTTCTTCATCTCGGCGCGGGTTTCCTTTGTTACCACGCGGTTTCCGCGCGTCCAACCGCCGTAGCGGGCGGTCTCGCTCACGCGGTTCCACATGTACGAAATCCCGCCTTCCTGAATCAGGTCGGTGATGAGCTTCAACTCGTGCAGGCACTCGAAGTACGCCATTTCGGGGGGATAACCAGCGTCAACAAGCGTGTCGAAGCCCGCCTTGACAAGCTCCGTGCAGCCCCCGCAGAGCACTGCCTGCTCGCCGAACAAATCAGTCTTGGTCTCGTCGTCGAACTTGCATTCGAAAACGCCGGCGCGCGTGGCACCCAAGCCCTTTGCAAGCGCCAACGCGGTTTGCCTCGCGGTTCCCGAAGCATCCTGGTGCACGGCAAACAACGCGGGCACCCCAAAACCATCCAAGAAAACTTCGCGCACGCGCTTGCCGGGGCCTTTTGGCGCGACCATTATCACGTCAACGCCCTTGGGGGGCTTTACCCTTCCGAATGTGATGGAAAAGCCGTGGCTGAAGTACAAGCATTTTCCGGCCGCAAGGCCGGGGGCAACGGATTCCTCGTAGATTTTTTTGTGCGTCATGTCGGGGGTCAAAAAGCAGATGATGTCGCCTTTTTTTGCCGCAGTGGCAACGTCGGCGACTTCCAGGCCTTCGCTTTTGGCGAGCTTCCACGACGCGCCGCCTTCGCGCGCGCCGACTATGACCTTGAAGCCGGAGTCTTTCCAGCAAAGCGCCTGCGCGCGCCCCTGGATTCCGTAGCCCAGAACCGCGATTGTTTTTTTGATGGAATCGCCGAACTGGACGTCTTCGTCGTGGTAAATCTTCATTTCCTTGGGCATTGCAAAAACAACCTCCTTTCAAAAAAAGCGAATATTGGATGGGTATTTTATTCCACGGCTGCGCTTAAAACTATTGCAGCAGGCTTTGCCGGGGGGCCACGGGTCCCTTGTAACGCCAATCCCGTCAAGGCGGGCAAGAGCCGCTTTTGAGGGCGCCAGGAGTAGCGCGGCGCCCGGGCTTCAATCTGCGATGCTTTGCCCCGCGTTACGTGCCGCGGTGCGAACCTAGCCAGGCCGGAAGGAGCAACTATAAGCGCTTCGGCGCGTGCTCGCGGGATACAAGGCGGAGAAAGAAGCCCGGCCAACGATCGCGAAACCCCCCGCTCGAAGGGCGGAAACGCCTGCTGCACCTGTTCAAAACAAAAAAAAGCAAAAAGCGGTGAACTTTTTTTCTTGCAAAAAAACCTGGCAATCATCCTCATCGCGATAACCCTCCTGTCCACCTTCGTCGGCTACTCGATGAAAGGCGCGCTTGACACGGTTTTCGAAAACGTGCTGAAAACCTCGAGCCAGCAGGCGCTTGAAGAGGGCGCAAGGCCGTTCAACGAGCGGGACTTGAAATTGCCCGCGGTTTCGGGAAACGGCACCGGGGCTTTGGCCGACCTGCGCGTATACCTGGCCCGCGGAAGCGGAAAAGTGTACGTGGGAATAGACACGCAAAACCCCATCCTCAACCCGGACACGCAGGACTCGGTGAAAATCGCGGTCGACGTCGCAAAACAGGTGTCAAACCGCGACACCAGCAAGGTCAACATTTACTACGACATCGAAAGCAAGACCGCGGCGGTGGGCGGAAGAAGCGCGACGGCAGCACTCGCGGTCGCGACAATCGCATTGCTTCGCAACGAAACCCTGAAAAGCGGCACCCTGATAAGCGCGACAATCGAACAGGACGGAAAACTTGGGCCGGTTACGGGCGTAATGGAAAAAGCGCTCGCGGCAAAAGACGCGGGATTCTCCGAGCTCATAATCGCGCCGGGAAGCGCGGTGGAAGGCGCCAAGACTGTCGAAGCCCAAACCGGCATCACGATAACCGAATCCGACAACATCTTCGACGCGTACGACAAAATGAAGGCGAACTGAACAAGTGGCAGTTGGAAAGCGCGGCAAGTGCCTCATTGTTCCAGTCAAAGTCGACATAAGCCATCTGTCCGGCCGCGAGCGCAAATGCCTCGGGCACCTGATAAAGGCGTCCCGAGCCATCGAACCCATTTACTGGAAGCAGCTAAGCGAACACGGCTTGCCCGTAAGGAATTTCGTGCGGCAAATCTCGCGCCACGCAGCCCCAGGCAAAAAACCGCTGTTCAACGATTACGCGGAATATCTCGACCTCAACCACGGCTTTTTCGACGAGTTGAACGGCCGCAAAAAATTCTTCCCCGAATTTTCGGAGCGGGACGTCCTGCAAGCAATCTCACGGGCGCCCAAGGGCGCGAGGGACGGGCTTAGGGCCGGTTTTGAATCAGTGCGTGCGCCAATGTTTTCAACGGAAGAGCACGCAAGCAAAGCCCCGGGCGGAACAATGTACCACCCCGCCATTACCAAGGAGCAGATAGCTGACATTTTGGAATCCGAAAAACCAGAGCACGCAAAACTCAAAGCCCAAATCGCAAAAGTCAACACCGCGGTAACCATTGGTAAAAACGGGAACCTCGCCGCCGTGCCTTACGAAAAATTGTACGCCGACCACCTTGCGGAAGCCTCACGGCAACTCGAACTTGCCGCAAGCCACGCAAGCGGCTCGCTTAAGAAATACCTTGTTTCGCGCGCGAAAGCCCTGGTTTCGGGGGACTTCAGGGAAAGCGACGGCAACTGGGTGAACGCAGAAAGCAACGTCAACGCCACCATAGGCCCGATAGAAACCTACATAGACCAGCTTGCAGGCCTCAAGGCCGCCTACGGCGCAACCGTTTACGTGAGCGACCCCAAAACCACCGCGAAACTTGAAAAATTCAAGAAAGCTGCGCAGCACCTGGAAGACGCGCTGCCGACACGCGAAGAGTACAAGAACAAAAAAGCGGTGGTGCCCCCAATCGAAGCCGTGCAAGCCGTGGCGAACATCGGCGACTGCGGGGGAATATCCCATCCCGTCGCAAGCATCCTGCCCAACGACGAGGAAGTGCGCCGCAACACGGGCTACCGGATAACCCTTTACCTCAACACCCTGGAGGCTAAAAGCAGGCTGGAAGACGACATATACAAAAAAGCCGTCAGCCAAAAAAGCCTCTCGCGCTTTTCCGAAAAAGAGCTGATTGACGGCCAGCGGGCAAACATCGTGCTCCACGAACTGGGCCACGCGGGCGGAAGGCTCGCGCCGGCAAAAGGCGTTGATGCCGAGAAAAAACTCCGCGAATACGCAAACATCTTCAGCGAAACAAAGGCATACACGCTGGCGCTTAGGCACGCCACGGAACTCGCAAAAACAAGCGCAATCACGGAGAAAGAGTGCGACGCATCCTACTACGCCTACCTCGCCACGACAATACGCCGCCTCAACCAATCTGCTCACGCCGGAACGCTTGGAAGCGCCCACGAAAAAGCCCTGGCGACAATATACAACTTCCTCAAACGCAGGAACGCGATAACCGTGGAAAACGGAAGGCTAGACCTCGACATTCCCAAAGCAAGGCAAGCGGTTGACGAGCTTTCGAGCAAACTCCTCGAAATACAAGGCGAAGGAAGCCACGCAAAGGCGCACGCGCTTTTCACCGAATACGCCAGAATGCCGGACGCGGAAACCGAGGGCATACTCAAAAGAATCAAGCTACCCCCGAACGTCATAACCCCCTTCCCGAAGCTCCAACTCTGAAAAACGCCCAACGCATCGGCGCCCAAAGAAGGGCATATTAAACATTCGCGACAAAAATAATTCTCCTTATTTGCGGGGATCGCATAGTGGCCATTGCGGCAGACTGCTATTGAACAAGGACGTTCCCTTCGAAACGCGCCCGTTTGAAAGATGTTAACAAACGCGTTTGGGAGGGGAGGTCGGCGCACTCTGCGCCGGAGGGGAACCAACGGTTCCCTTCCCTCGGCAGAGATCTGTTGAGCCTATCGGCTCGCGTGGGTTCGAATCCCACTCCCCGCGCTAATTTTTCCCACAAAAACTTCAAACTTCTCTTTTTATAGCAGTTTCCGCAAATTTTTCCCATGGGCGAATTTCTCAGCCGCAGGGAAACCTACCGGCAGGCAAAGGCTTGTTTGAAAAAAGGCGATTCCGACGCTGCCGCAAAGGTGTTCGCCAACAACAATCTGGCTTTCGAGGGCGGGCGGTTTTTTGCGCAGATAAGCAAGCTGAGCAATGAAGGCCGGTTTCCGGTTGCCAGTGCATTATTTACGCACGCTAACCGGGAAGCCGAGGGGGCGGAAATATTGCGCAGGGCGGGAGAGCGTTTTTCCAAGTCCGGCAAAACCGCTTCGGCGAAATACGCGTATGGCTGTGCCAGCGACTTGTACGATAGAAGCGGGAACTACGAAAAGGCCGGAATATACTCGCTCAAAGCGGGAACCGCGCCGCAGTATGCGTTTCATTTGTTCAAATGCGGAAACGCCCACCAGGAAGGCGCAAAGATTTTACGAAAGTACGGCCACGATGACCTTGCAAACATTCTGCTTGAGATTAAAGAGCATCAGAACGCGACAATCACGGAAGCGAAAAAACATTTGACGGCGGGCAAGCCCGGGCTTGCGTCCAAACTGTTTATTGAGAATAAGATTCCATTCGAAGGCGGCGAGTACCTGTTGAAAATGGGGCACGCGGAGAAAGCCGCGGCGCTATTCGTTAAGGCGGGCAGGGAAGCTGATGGCGCCAGGCTTCTCGAAAATCATGGCCGCCAGAGGTTGGCGGAATACTTACGCAGCCTCGATGAAGAAAAGCGGAAACGGAAGCCCGGAAGCTGCGGCTTGGGCTAAGGGGCGGACTTTTGCGGGCTGCAATGGCTTCTTTTAAAATCCCCAAATCCTACTTCTTTTCGGATTTGAAATGCCCTTTTTTGATAAGCTCGGCTGGAAGCAGGTCAAGCCTTTTGTTTACCTTGCGGTGGCCCTGCTTGTGGCTTTCGCGCTGTACAAGGTTTTGGGCGCGGAAAGCGCCATAGGCCGCGCGGATTTGGGAGTGCTCGCGTTTTCGCAACTGCTTTTCTTCGCAAGCGCGGCGTTTTGGAACAACGCGTGGGCCAGGCAGGCGGGAATAAGCGTTTGGGAAGCCAATCTTGCGGGCTTTTCCTCGATGTCCGGATTACTCACGCCGCTGGGCGTTGGCAGCGACGTTTTGCGCACTTTTTTCGGAAGGCATTTGCACAAGGATTCAAGCTACCTTCTTGCAACCAGCTTTGCCGTCAAAATCTACAAGGTGGTAATCGCCGCGCTTTTGGTGCTGGCGTTCATTCCCACAGTTTTTTCCGGAGGCTTCGACCCACGCCTGCGCTATTCGCTTGCCGTTGCCGGGCTTTTTGTGCTCTGCTTCGTGCTCATGCTTGCGGCAATCGGAAAGCGCGGCTACCCCGCGTTTTTGGGAAAAATTTTCAACTATTTAGGCGGAGACGGCGCGGTATCGTTTGCCGGCCACGTCAAAACCCTCCTGGCGGTTCCACCCGCGGCGGTCCTGCTGCACCTTTTCCTCTCCCTGCTCTTCGAGTTTTTGGCATTCTACTCCGTGTTCTTCGCGTTCCACCTTACGCTTGCGTGGGAACAGGCGCTGGCAGTATTCCTCCTCTTGTTCCTCGCATCCAAAGCGCTTTTGCCAAACGGCTTCGGAGTGGTCGAATCAATCGGGTTGTTCCTGTTCCAAAGCGGGTTTGAAACATCCGTTGCCGCGGCGGTGCTGCTTGCGTGGGACGCAGTGCGCGCGTGGGTCCCCGCGCTCGCAAGCGCTTTGTTCGTACTCGCAAGGCGGTGGATAAAAATTTGAGCAAAAAACCGGTGGCCGCCCAGCAACCCAAAGCGCCCAAAATGCTGCTTGCTGTTTGTGCCCTGCTTGTCCTGTCCCTTGCCGCGGCGCAAATCTATTACAACGGCCCCGCGACTTCCGACGCCTACGAACGCGCGAGAATCGCCGAAAGCCTGCAAAACGGCATTCCCCCAGAATCCACGGCAATAGGGGCAAGCGGCTACAATTATCCCCTGCTTTTCGACGCGCTGCTTGCCTCCACGTCATCTCTATTCGGACTTTCCAGCCTTGACACCTTGGACGTTTTGTCCCTTTTCTTCGGCATCTGCCTTGCGCTGCTTGTTTTCGTTTTCGCAAAAAAGCTTGCCGGGCCCGAAGTTGGGGCATTTGCGGCAGCCGCAACCCTGCTTTCCCCGTGGGTTTTCTACCGCCTCGTAACGCCGATTTCCGAAACCCTTGGGCTCTTGCTTTTGCTTTTGACGGCATTCCTTTTTGTCAAGCAAAAAAACGCGCTTTGCTTTTTGTCACTGGCCGCGCTTGCCCTGTCGCACTACCGCTCGCTTGCCGTTGCGCTGGCGGTATTGTTTTTCATCGCGGTTTTTTCAAGGAGGTTTTTTGATTTCGCAAAAATCGCCGCCCTTCCCGCCGGCTATTTCCTTTTCGTTGTCCCCAAATCGTTCAACATTACCAACCCCTTCGTGTACGAGCGGGGCATTTTCTATTACTTTACGCCGGCACTTGCCGCATTGGCGGTTGCCGGAGCCTTGCTGCTTGCGCACAACGTTTGGAAAAACAGGAAAGAAGAATTGGAAACCGCGAAAATCGTTGCCGCGTTTTTTCTGGGCGCGCTCGTGTTCGTCCCCTTCGTCCCGTTCGCGTTCAGGCAATCCGTTTACCTGTTTTTTCCCGTTGCCTTGCTTTCGGGAATCGCCCTTGGCGCGCTGAAAACTTGGCTTGAAAATTTCTTGGGAAGGGATTACGGGGCGCGGGCGTTTCTTGCAGCGTTCACCGGCCTCCTGCTTGCATCAACAATCGCCGTAATCAAATCCCCGGACGGCCCGCACCCCCCCTCCGCTGCGGAAATCCACGCCTTTAGTTCCCTGAAAAACGCGGATGGAACGGTGGTGCTTGCGCCGTTCACCTACAATTACGCGATTCCGTATTATTCCGGGAAAAAAGTGGTTGTAGGCGCGTTTGCGGAAGGTTTGCCGGATGGGCAGGCGAGGATAAACGAGTTGTGGAATTTTTTTGGCGGGGCGGTTTTGGAGGAAAAAAAGCGCATATTGCGCGAGTATAACGTGGACTTGATTTGCGTTGATTCCGCCCGCGGCGCGGCGGGATTGTGGGACCTTGTCGCACGGCAGGTTGCGTCGAACGAGGCGGTCTTGTGCTTCGAGGCAACGCGGGGTTAAAGAATTTTTTTAACATATTTGTTGGGAGTTGAAATTTTTTTGGCAGAACCGGAACAGAAGCCCGCCGTTGCTGAGGCAAAAGGCCCCGAAACGGCGCCAGGCAAGGGGCTTTCCAAGGAGCAGGTCGAGCGCAGCCTTGATTACTCGATAAAGGACGGCTCGGCGTATTCGGTGATGGTGGGCTTCGGCGACACCTACCTCACGCCCTTCGCGCTGAAGCTTGGCGCAAGCAATGCGGAGGTGGGATTGCTTACCGCGCTTCCCCAACTGGTCTCGTCCATTGCGCAGCAGGTTTCCGCGCACGTCACCGAAAAGTTCGGAAAACGCAAGAGCATCATCCTCGCAAACGCGCTTTTGCAGGGGTTGATGTGGCTGCCGATGCTGCTCACCCCGCTTTTGTTCCCGCAAACGCCGGTAATGTTCCTGATTCTGTTCGCCTGCCTTTATGCCGGGTTCGCCGCCTTTGCCGCGCTTCCCTGGGCGAGCATGATGGGCGACTTGGTCCCCGAGGACTCGCGGGGCGCGTACTTCGGCAAGCGCAACGAAATCACGGGGTTCATGGCGTTCGTCACCGCGGCGGTTGCGGGAGGCGGCCTTGGCTGGTTTGACGAAAACGAAAAATTGTTCCAAACCCTCGGAGTCGCCCTGCCCTCGTGGCTGGTGGGTTTTTTCGCGATTTTCCTCGTGGCGTTTTTCGCGCGCATGGTTTCCGTCGGGTACCTTGCCAAGATGAGCGAGCCCGCCTACGAGCCTGCCAAAACCGGGAAGCTTTCGCTTTTCGACTTCCTGAAGCGCCTTCGCAAGGAAAACTTCGGCACATTCACCGTTTACGCCTCGCTCACGCAGTTTGCGACAAACCTTGCGGCGCCCTTTTTCACGGTCTACATCCTGCAGGACCTGAAGCTGGACTACACTACGTTCGCGGTCCTGACCGCGGCGCAGACGTTCACCCAGCTCATTTCAATGCCGTACTGGGGAAAGCTCGCCGACAGTTACGGGAACAAGACCGTGCTCAACGTTGCGGGCTACCTGATTCCCCTTGTTCCCCTGCTGTGGCTGGTGTCGCAG
Organism: Microcaldota archaeon; assembly: GCA_027371655.1. The sequence continues at coordinate 1,865 of DAHXMR010000176.1, read as the reverse complement.
GAGCCGACTTATCTGATGCTCATAAACGCGTTCAGCGGATTCGCCTGGGCGGGGTTCAACCTGCTAACGTTCAATTACCTGCTTGACGCCACCGAGCCCTCCACGCGGCCCAGGTACATCGCGCACTACAATTTTTTGAACAACTTCGCAATCTTCGCGGGCGCGCTTTTGGGCGGGTTTATCGCAACGTTCCTAGTGGGCAAACAGTTCCTATTCTGGGGCGGCCTGCTTTTGCTGTTCATGCTTTCGGGATTGCTGCGCCTGGTGATAGCAAGCGCGCTGCTTCCCAAAATCAGGGAGAACCGCCTGCGCTACGACATAAACGAGCACGAATTCTTCTGGAAGGTCACGGCGGTTTACCCCGCGCGCGGGCTCATACAGCAGCTTGAAGGCGCCTGGCACATAAGCGAAGGCGCGATAAAGCTGGGCGCGACCTCCATCAGGAAAATGGAGGAAAAAACCGCGGCCGAAACCCTGCGCCTGCAGGAAAAACTCAAGCGGGAAATGGCCAAAAAGAAATAGCTTTGGGAAAAATCAGGAAAGCAAAAACTCCAAGGCCACCGTGGCATAGCTTCCCGCCCCAAGCGAAAAACGGAGCACCAAAGGCTCTTTTTGCAGCACTTCAAACCCACCCATTTTCGCGAACAGGGGGCGCATTGTTCCCTTGCACGAAACTTCGGGAAAACAGCGCACCTTGAAGTCGCCCACCGAAATCCCGCGCAAATCAAGCAGCGCCTTTTCCCCGGCATCAAGCTCGGAATCGTAGCCGATGATTTTGCCAAGAATCCCCTCTTGGGGAACAACGCCTTCCGCGATGCGGGCTTGCAACTCTTCGTTGAACAACTGGGATTGGAACGCGTGCACGAAAAGCAAAAGCACGTGCCGCGGGAACATGCGAAGCGCGCCGGCAAAATCCTTGGGATGCTTCGCCAAATGCGCAAGCAGCTCGCGCTCGAACTTCAAGTGCTTGGGGAAATACGAAAGCGCTTTTTCAAAATCGCGCTCCTCGAACAGTTTTTTCCTCGCATCGGTGGCCCCCGTCTCGCGCTCGGAATCCGCTTCCTCCCCGCCCGTGAAGCACAAATAGTTCATCACCGCGCCTTCCAAATCGTTCTTCAAAAGGAGTTCCCCGACCTGCGCCGTGTTGCTGCGAAGCGAGCCGAAGCGCTGGGAACCGAAAAAATTGGGAAACAAAAAATCGGAAGACCGCGCCTTTTCCCCAATGGCGGAAGCATCCGGGGTTTTGCCACAATTCCGCTCGGTAAGCGTTATAGTGAAACGGTTGCCCTGCAAGTCCCCCAGGCGCACCTTGCTTGACGCAAGGAACACGCCGTTGATTTTCACGTCCTTCACGCGCACGCCCAAAATCCTCGCCGGCTCTATGGCGAAAGCGGAACACAACTGCACGGTAATCGCGTTCCTGTCTTTGTTCCCCGCGCAATCGAAGCGCTTCTTGGAAACGCCCATGCGCGAGCCGATGCTGCCAAGCGCCTGCGAAGTGTTCCACTCCCGCTTCTCCAGAACGAACCAGGAGAACCACTGGCCGCGGTGCAATCCCGCATTCTGCTCCAAAGTGGCGGCATCCGACTTGGCGGTGCGCAACGCCTCGAAATCGGATGCGGAAAACTGCTTGCCCACTTCGAGCACGACGCCGTTTTGCGCGATTTCTTCAACTATGAATTCCTCTGGGGAAAAATCGAATTTTTGCATTTTTTCAAAACCAACAAAACGCGTAAAACAAAGCGAACCTAACAACCCAAAAGCCGCAAACTCAAAAAAACTGAAACTCTAAAACCCATCAACGGCGCTTTTTCCCTTCTTTTTGCACGAGGGAAACGACGTCGTAAACGATTTTTGCACTGCGC
>DAHXMR010000149.1 GCA_027371655.1 Microcaldota archaeon | reverse complement strand
CGCCGCATAAGGCTGCAGCCGCAGATGAATTGTTTAAGCTGGTGGAAAAATGGCAAAAAAATTCTCCTACAAGGGATACGACCTCGAGCAACTGCAAAAAATGCCGCTTGACGAGTTCGTTAAACTCATCCCCTCGAAGCTCCGCAGGACCATGCGCCGCATGAGCGCGGGAATCAAGAGCTTCATGGAGAAAATGCGCAAGGCCAAGAAATCCGGCAAGGTAATGGAAACGCACATGCGCAACGCGATAGTGCTGCCCGAAATGATAGGCATGCGCATCAAGGTGCACAACGGCAAGGAATTCTTCGACGTCAACATGATGCCCGAAATGGTCGGCCACCGCCTCGGCGAATACGCCATCACGATAAAACAGGTCAAGCATTCCGGCCCAGGCATTGGCGCCACGCGCGGAAGCAAGTCGGTGGAACTCAAGTAGGAAAAATGCAAAAAAGGTTTCAAAAATGAGCTTGTACAAGTATTCGATAAAAGTCGACGCGAAGAAAAGCGCGCCCGCACAGGTGCACGACCTCGACGCGTCGTACAAGGATTTGGCAAACCTCTGCCGCGCGGTGAAAAACAAGAGCGTGGCGCAGGCGCGCAAACTCCTGGACGACGTGGTCTCGATGAAGATGCCCGTGCTCTACACGTTCCACCACACGGGGATGGGCCACCGCTCCCAGCTCGGCGGGAAGAAGGGGCGCTTCCCCAAGAAGGAAGCGAAAATAATGCTCACGCTCATCCAAAACGCGGCCGCAGGCGCGACGCAGAAGGGCTTGGACGAAAAAAAGCTCTTCATTTCGCACGCCGCGGCAAACAGGCAGAACGTTATGAAACGTTACCGCAAGTTCTGGGCAACCGGCGCGACTTTGGGCTACGGAAAGCAGTCGGTGTGGGCCAACTACGAGACCTGCAAGGCGGAAATCGTCCTCTCCGAGCGCGAGCAGAACGAGAAGCCCAAGAAAAAGCACGGCCAGATGCGCGGGGCAAAGCCCGAGGCGGCAAAAGCCGCGGGCACGGCCGCGAAACCCGCTGCTGAAAAAACGCAAGCCGCTAACGCTTGAAATTTTGAAAAATCGGACAAACTAATGTGAAGGTAACCCTGGAATGGCAACTGAAAAAAAATTCATAAAAAAGTCCATCAACTATTACAAGGTAAAGAACTTCCTTGAAAAGAAGCTCGAAAAGGCGGGAGTCTCGCAGATCAACATCCAGAAGACGCCCATGGCGACCCGCATCACGCTTTTCATCCGCCGCCCCGGAATGGTGGTCGGCAAGCGCGGAAGCTCGATTCGCGAATTGTGCGAGGAGCTTTCCCGCGACTACGCGATAGACAACCCCCAACTCGACGTCATCGAGGTG
>DAHXMR010000138.1 GCA_027371655.1 Microcaldota archaeon | reverse complement strand
AGTGGCACGAGGCGTGCTTTGCTGAACGACCACGGTTCGCGGAAAGCCTTGCGGTTCGTTCCGCTCTGTAACGGAGTCGCTGCGTCTTCAGCCCGTGGTCGTTCACAGGTGCCTTCCGCCTTCGGGCGAAAAGCGCGGTTTGGATGCGGTACCCCCGCTTCCGCGGGAATCACTCCGGTCCAAACCAGTTTTTATGCAATTTTGAAAAACAAAAAATTGCGCTTTCAAAAAAATAAAACAAAAAAAACGGAAGTTTTGGGAAAACCTATTTCACAAGCAATGCGGCCTGCGCGGGGTCGTATGACCATTTTGCGGGCAGCTTTTTGCCGCGGTAGTAGCGCACGAGGCGGTTGATCTTGCTTTCCACAAGCTCGAGCGAATGGTTGTTCGAGGTGTCGCGCTTGTTGGCGGCAAGGTGCTTGCGCATCTGCACGGCCTTGCGGATGAGGTCGATGAGGTCGGAGGGGTATTTGGGCTCGAGTTTTTCGCCCTTGAGTATCTGGGAAACGGTGCGGCCCACGAGCGCCTTCACGGAGGGCACCTGTGAACGACCACGGGCTGAAGACGCAGCGACTCCGTTACAGAGCGGAACGAACCGCAAGGCTTTCCGCGAACCGTGGTCGTTCAGCAAAGCACGCCTCGTGCCACTTATTGAAAAAAGGTGAATTGTGAAAAATGGCTGGAAAGAAATTGGTCGATACTTGGAAGATGAAGCGCTGGTATTCGGTTGTCGCGCCCAAATTCTTCAACGAGGCGGAAGTCGCCCAGGTGCCCGCGCTCGACGACGAGCACATACTCAACCGCATCATCGAGATTCCCCTCAAGGAAATCACGCACGACTTGTCCCACATGTACACTAACGTGCGCCTTCGCGTGTCCGAAATAAAGGGCAAGACCGCGTACACAAAGTTCGTGGGCCACTCTGTTTCCCGCGAATACCTCCGCACGATGGTGCGCCGCCACCGCGACGCCCTCACCGCGATCGTCCCCGTCATATCGAAGGACGGAATCGAGTTCAGCGTCAAGGCAATGGCGATCACCAACACCAACTGCAGCGGGACGCAGAAGACCGCGTTGCGCAACCTCCTGATGGAGGAGGTCAAGAAGCGCGCGAAGGGCACGGACTTCGGCGAGTTCATAAACGACGCCATCTACGGCAAGGTCGCCCTCGAAATCGGCCGCAAGCTCGTCAAGATTGCGCCCGTGCGCAGGGTGGAAATCTACAAGACGCAACTCAAGGAGGATTTCGACGTCGAGGAAAAGCAGGAACTCCCCGAGGACGCCAAGCACGAAGCCGGCTCCGAAGAGAACGCGGCATAAAAAGCTTGAACAACTATCCCCTGCCGCGGGGGAAACCAGCGCGGCAAATTCTCTTTTTTATCTGCGGGCGAAAATCCGCTTGCTTCTTTTGAGCCCTGCGGATTCGGGGCGTATGCCCGAACTTTCAAGCACTTTAGACACAACGCCCGCGCCGATTTTTT
>DAHXMR010000136.1 GCA_027371655.1 Microcaldota archaeon | reverse complement strand
GCCGCATGAAATCCTCGTCGAGGGAAATAAAGCGCTTGAGGTCTTTTTGCGCGCCGGTGAAAGAAACGCTTTCTTCGGAAACGTTCAGCTTCTTTTTCACGTCGAGGTCTTCCTGCGCCCCAAGATGAACGTATGCCCAAGCGGTGGTTTTCCCAATCCCCATTTCCCGCGCGATTGCGCGGGTGGACAAGCCCTCCGATGCGAGGCTTGTCGCTGCCTTGATGCTCGAAACGAGCCCGCTTGGCCGGGGCCGCGAGGGAACCATTCCTTCGAGCAGTTTTGCCGAATCCACATGGAGCAGGTCGCGCGTGGCGTGAGGAAACGGGATGCAGAGCAGGTCGCCTTCGCGCAACTCCCCCGCAGGCTTTTCAAAAGTGAGGGCGGTTTCCGCGTCGAACGCAAACACGTTGTGGTTCGGCGTGAGCTTCAATGGCTCGGCGCAATACGCAGCTGTGATTGAAACGAGCTCCCCCCTGTATTCCCTGCGGAAAACGGTTGAAACCCTTTCAAACTCCCCGCCTGCGGCAAGCACTTTTTCCCCTTCCCGGACGTTTTCTATCCTCTTCAACCCGTTTTCGGTGAAGATTTCGGTTTCAGGCGGAGTGCAAAAATTGCAGTTGAAAGGGCAACCCCGCGAGCTCACCAGGATGTGGATGGGCTTGGCAAGGTAGTTCGAGTCCCCGCCAACGTCTATGTCGTGGTATTCGTCGTGGTGGTAGGCGTCGCGCGCCGGGTGCGCAAGCGAGTCGATGTCCTTGGAAAACTCCCTGCCCGGGTTTTTCACAATAGTTCCGTCGTCTGCGCGGTACATCGTGCCCTTTATCCCGGCGCCCTTGCCGGCCGAGCGCAAATATTCCACGATTCCTTCCTCGCCTTCGGCGAACACGAACGCTATGTCAATGGCGCCGCACTCGGAGAACACTTCCTCCTTCAGCGCGTTCGCGTGCGCGCCGCCCAAAATCACCCTGCAAACCGGATTGGTTTCCTTGGCCTTTTTCATCAGCTTGTACGTGCTGAAGATCTCCATCGTGTAGCCCGCGAACCCCACGAACGCAGGCCGTTCCTTGCGCATGATTTCGCCAAATTTTTCCACGGAGAAATTGGAAATCTGGTTGGGCGTGATTATGCGGCATGTGAAACCCGCCTGGCGCACTGCCGCCGCAAGGTAGCCGATGGAAAGCGAGGGATAGTAATTGGGCCCTCCCCACACGTCAACGAGCATCAAGTCTACTGAACGATCATGGGGCGCGAAAGCTGGGGGTTCTA
>DAHXMR010000132.1 GCA_027371655.1 Microcaldota archaeon | reverse complement strand
GACCTCGTCGTCCTGGGATACTGGGAAACGGGCGCAAAGGGAAACACTGGCCGGCTCGTGCTGGGGAGCGTTTCTTCCGAGGCAGTCAAACTCGCAAAGGCAAGCGTGCTCGTGGTTAAATAGGCAAAATTTTGCATTGCTTATTAAAAAAGGCATTGATTATGGAAGCGGGCAGGAAACGGGAAATGAGCGCTCTTCAAAGGCAGCAGGAGGAAATCCGCCAGGCGAGGGCGCTTGCGGGCAGCAGGGCCATTGCAAGGAAACTTTCAAGCCGGTTCGGCTTGGCGCCCGAGGAAGCGGAGCAAAGCACGCACGTTGTCCGGATGATATATGACGGCGAAAAAATACCCCTTGGCCTGCGGGGAAAATTCGAAGCCGCTGCAAGGCGCGCAGCCGGGGAAGCTCCCGCGCATGTGCCCGAGGTCATAAGCAAACTTGTCGAAAAAGGCGTTCTGCGGCCCGGCGGAAAACACGCCCAGTTCACGGGCGACGCAAGGCATGCGCTGCTGCCCCTGCTTGGGGAGCACTTTGTCAGGAAAAAAGGATAGTCGGCTCTTTGCACTTTTTCACCAAAACGGCGGGAAATATGGTGGCGTATTCTTTTCCGAAGCGCGTGGGGCTTGAGGCAATCCGCAAGCACCTTCACGGCGAAGGTTTCAGCGAGGAAGAGGCACGGCACGCCTCGCTGCCAATTTATGACCAACTTCGAGGGAAAAGCGTGGTTTACCTGAACACCCGGGGAAAAAGTTTCCTTCAGATTGTGAGGTCAGTGGGCCGCGAGGCAAAAAATGAGCTGAAAAACCGCGGCAAACTGCCGGGCATAACGGCCGCCACAGCAAGGGGAACCGAATTTCTTTCCCGCTTGCCTACGCGGGTTGTAGAAAAAGCTGCCCTTGACGGACTCAGAAGGAATTTTGAATCGCCGGTCAAGACGCTCTCGGGCCAGAAACGGGCCATCGTGCACTCTTCGCACAAATCCCAGCCACTTTTGAAGCACGGCTGGTTCGAAGTAGACGACAAGCGCGGCTTTCACATAACCAAGAAAGGTCGCACACAATACGGCGTTATTGGATGCAAACTCGGGGATTTGGACTGGGATTACCGGCGAGAAAAACCTTAACGAATCCCGCTATGTGCCTTCCTGCCACGAGTTCAGGTATTCCTTTTGCCTTGCGGACAGCTTGTCGATTTCCACGCCCAATGCGGAGAGCTTGATTTGCGCCACGTGCAAATCGATTTCGGCCGGCACGTCCATCACGCCTTTCGGGATTTTGCCCCTGTTTTTGGCAATCCACTCCGAGCAAAGCGCCTGGTCCGAGAACGACATGTCCATGACTTCCGGGGGATGGCCTTCGGCGCACGCGAGGTTGACAAGGCGGCCTTGTGCAAGCAAAATAATGCGGCGCCCGTCCTTGAGCGTGAACTCTTCGACTTCGGGCTTGATTTCGCGCACGGACTTTGAAAGCTTCTTCAAGTCGGGAACGTTGATTTCCACGTCGAAGTGCCCCGTGTTTGCGACAACGGCGCCGTCCTTCATCAATTCAAAGTGCTCTCCCGTGAGAACGTCGCAGTCGCCCGTTGCGGTAACGAAAATGTCACCGAGCTTCGCCGCCCGTTTCATGGGCATTATGTCGAAGCCGTCCATGTGCGCCTCAAGCGCCTTGACTTCCTCGACTTCGGTGACCACGACTTTGGAGCCCATTCCGCGTGCGCGCATGGCAAGGCCGCGTCCGCACCAGCCGTAGCCGGCAACTACAAAGACCTTGCCTGCAAGCAATTCGCTTGTGGCGCGGATGACGCCGTCAATCGTGCTTTGCCCGGTGCCGTAGCGGTTGTCGAAAAAGTGCTTTGTGGGGGTGTCGTTGACCGCAATCACGGGGTATTTGAGCGCGCCGTCCTTTGCCATGGCCTTGAGGCGGATGACGCCGGTCGTGGTTTCCTCCTGGCCTGCGACAACGTCCTTCATCAGCTGCGTGCGCTTGGAGTGGATGGTGTTCACCAAGTCCGCGCCGTCGTCGAGGGTGATGTGGGGCAGCACGTCAAGGGCCTTGTTCAGGCACTTGTAGTACAACTCGTTGCCCATGCCCTTTACCGCGAAGGTGGGAATGCCTTCTTTTGCAAGCGCGGCGGCAACGTCGTCCTGCGTTGAAAGGGGGTTGGACGCGCACAGGCGAAGCTCCGCGCCGCCTGCGACAAGCGTCCTTGCAAGCACCGCGGTTTCCTTGGTGACGTGCAGGCACGCGGCAATCCTGGTGCCCTTGAGGGGCTTTTCCTTTTCAAAGCGCTTGCGTATGCTCATCAAAACAGGCATGTGAAGCTCTGCCCACGCGATTTTCTTCGCGCCGTCCTCCGCAAGCGCGGGGTTCTTGAGAACGTAATCCTTTCCTTCCACGAATTCGGACAAAACAAACCACCTTTGGGGTAAAATGCAAAAAAAAGCGGGTTCTATTAGCGGCGAATATGCTTTAAATCCCTCTTGTTCCAGGAGGTCCCTCTCAAAAAGCGGCAAATAAAAAAGCGAGTTTTCGAAAAAGCATCTTGTGGCAAAAATGCGGCGCTCGGAATCGGACTTAGGCACGCGGCAGCAGTTTCCGGCGGGAATTCGGCGGATAATCGAGAAGGAAATATTGCCGCAAATGCCGCAGCCTTATCGCCTGTGGCTGGGGAACAAGGGTTCCCAAGAGCGACGGCGGGAGCACTACGAAGAGTTCGCTTCCTCGGAGCATTTGCGGAACACTTTGAACAAGGCTCCGACTGCGGGCCAGCTGCGGACCGTTGCAAAAGACATGCTTCCCCTTATTCCCTACAACCATCGCTATGATTTCTTCCGCCTGGCGCTGCCGGCGGCGCTTGCCAAAAAGCCAAAAGCGGGAAGCCTTACTGCCATTGCCAAGGCGATACTGCCCGAAGTCGCGCCCGAGGACCGGTTTGATTTTGTCAGGCACCGCGTTCCCGAACTGCTCGAAGGAAAACCTTCGAAAGGGGAAATAATGCGGCAGGCGCAGCTGGCCAAAAAATACCTGGAAAAATCCGCGGGACGCTATTCTGCCAGGAAAATAATTGCGGACAATGCCGGAAAGCTGGCGCCGCTGCAGCACGGATTTCACCGCTTTTCTTTCACCAAATCTGACAGCGCGGCCAGGACCGGCAGCATGACCATTCCGCTGGGCGGGAGGCTTTTCGGAACAATAGTGCGCATAGTCCCCCTTCATGCATTCGAAGCGTGGAAGCTTGCCTACGAAAAAGGCGTTCCGGTCGAGCCGATACTGCGGCGGAAGGACGGGCGCCTGCGCGCGAGGCCATTTACCGGAAAGGACGGCAGGAAATACGTGCGCGTGCTGACGCGCTATTGCGGGGAAAGGCTTACGGATTTCACGGAAAAGCATCCCGAACACGAAAAGGAAGCCAATGCGCAGAAGAGGCGCATACTGATGCGGCTGGAAACGCTGGGCGTCAAGCACCGCGATGAAAAATTGGAGAACTTCACGGTAGAAATTGCCCGGGGAAAACCCCTCGTCCGCCTTATAGACTGGGATTTTGCGCAAAAAACCTGAATGCTACCACGGGGCAACGCGCACCCAAATCAAAATAGCCTGCCCCCAAACCCCAGCAGGTTCCGGCAGATTAGGCCCATTTTGTTACTACTATCCAATAACAACAGATATATAGGCGGGGGACCATAATAATAGGTGCAAGGCAGGGCAAAGGCAAGGCTGTCTTTTTTGTGGGGGCTGGTCGATATGAAGGAGGGACTCAAGGTATTCGTTGTCACGTGCGACAAGTGCGGCGACAAGCAGATTTGGAACGCCGACCGGGTCGCCCACCAATGCGATTCCTGCGAAAGCCTTCTTGTGAAGAAGACCATTTCGGACGCGGACCTCAAGCAGGTCAAGTCCTATCCGGACTCGGCGACCATCACATTTTCCGACTACAACGTCTATTCGGTCTATCCGGAGGACGTCGAGAAAATGTACGCCGAAAAGCGGGAAGTCAAGCGGGCCGAATTCGCCAAGAAGAAGGCATCGCTTGGCAAGAAAAAGCTGTTCGCACGCGGATAGCTTCCCATTTTATTTTTCCAATTATTTTTCTAATTTTCCAGCCCTATTCCTTCGCCGGCCCGGCCGGATTTTGGCTCATGCCTTCAGGGTGCGCCTCAGCCACTTCTGTGCCTCGTGGGCGAATACCACGGTAAGCGACACTGCCACCGACAGCGCAAGCTCGGGCAGGGAGAGTGCGACCGTGTGGAAAACGGCCTGCATCGCGGGGTCGTATACCACGAACAGCTGCAGTGCCGCCGACGATGCGACCGCGTAGAACAGGAAGCGGTTCTTGAACAGGCCCATCTTGCCTAGCGAAAGGTGGTCGCTTCGTGAGGAAAACGCGAACGCGAATTGGAAGAATATTATCGTGGTGAACGCCACTGTCTGCGCCTTTCTCGCCCGGAATTCGGGGTCAAGCCCCGCGCCTTGCACGAACTCGCCTATGAAGAGGATGAGCGTGAGCACGGTTATGACAAGGCCTATGAACAGCATGTTGAGGCCGCGGCGGCGGTTGATTATTTCCTCGTCGGCCTTGCGGGGCTTGCGCAGCATAACGTCGGGCTCGGAGGGCTCGGAGGCGAGGGCCAGCGCCGGAAGGCCGTCGGTGACCAGGTTCATCCACAAAATCTGCAGGGGAATCAGGGGCACGGGAAGCCCTATTATCACCGAGCCCAGAAGCAGGCCGATGAAAAGAACGAGCAGCTCGCTTATGTTGCAGGCGATGAGGTATTTGACGGCCTTGAGGATGTTGTCGTAAATTATGCGGCCCTCTTCCACCGCGGAGACTATGCTTGCGAAATTGTCGTCGGTTAGCACCATCTTGCTGGCTTCCTTGGCAACGTCGGTGCCCGTGATTCCCATCGCGATGCCGATGTCCGCGCGCTTGAGCGCGGGCGCGTCGTTGACACCGTCGCCGGTCATCGCAACAACGTGGCCGCGGGCTTTCAGCGCGTTTACTATGCGCAATTTGTGCTCGGGGTTCACGCGGGCGTAAATGCGTATTTCTTCAACAACGCCTTCCAACTCGCGGTCGGAAATGCCCTCAAGCTCCTTTCCCGTGACAACGCGGACATCACCGCCCTCCTTGAGCCCGAGTTCCCTTGCAACCGCAAGCGCGGTGGCCTCGTTGTCGCCGGTGATCATCACGACCGTGATGCCTGCCTCCTTGCATACGCGTATGGCTTCCCGTGCCTCCTCGCGGGGCGGGTCCATCATTCCCGCAAAGCCCAAAAACACCAAGTCCCCCTCGGAGGACTCGTCGGCCGCCGCGGCTTTGGCGGAAAGTTCCCTGTATGCAAAGCCCATCACGCGGAGCGCCGAGCCGGCAAGCGCCCTGTTCTCCGAGAGGAGCTTTTCCTTTTCGGCGTCGGAAAGATTGCGCACTTTGTTGCCGGAGAGGATTTTCGAGCATTTGGAAATCACGACTTCGGGCGCGCCCTTGGAAAGCAAAAGGTTCTTTCCCGCAAAATCCTTTTCGGATGCGGGCGGCCTCACAAGCACGCTCATCATCTTGCGCTCGGAGTCGAATGGCACTTCGTCCAAAACCGCGTATTTTTCGCGCAGGCCTCCCTCGTCAATTCCGGCCTTGGCCGCGAGCACCAAAAGCGCGCCTTCGGTTGGGTCCCCCGCAATGCTGCACTTGGAGCGGTCCGGCGAGCAAACGAGCCGGGCGTTGTTGCAAAGCACGCACGCCCTCATCATGATGTAAGCCGCCTTGTCCTTCAAAACTTCGGCCGCCCCCATGCGCTTACCGGAGTCCGGCCGCGAAAAAACGCCGGTCAAATCGTAGCCCTTCCCGGAAACGTCAAGGCGCATTCCCGAAGCGAAAATTTTTCGCACGGTCATCTCGTTCTTGGTCAGGGTGCCGGTCTTGTCCGAGCAGATTACGGTGGCGCTTCCAAGCGCCTCGACCGCGGGCAATTTGCGGATTATCGCATGTCGCTTGGCCATCCTCTGCACTCCCAGCGCAAGCGCGATTGTGACGACCGCGGGCAACCCCTCGGGGATTGCGGCAACCGCAAGGCTCACGCTCGTTAGGAACATTTCCAAAACCGGCCGGCCTTCGGCCAGCCCGAGGGCGAAAAGTACTGCCACTATTGCAAGCGCGGCAAGCCCCAGGGTTTTTCCAAGGCCTTCGAGCTTTTTCTGCAGGGGCGTTTCCTCCTCAACCTGCTCGGAGACCAGGGAACTGACCTTGCCTATCTGCGTTTTCATTCCGGTTGCGAAAACCACGGCGGTGCCGTGGCCTCGCACGACTATCGTGGACATGAAAACCGCGTTCTTCTGCTCCGCGGGCATGAGCGTTTTCTCGGAAACCGCAGCGGCATCCTTTGCAACCGGCAGGGACTCGCCGGTGAGGGAGGCCTGCTCGACCTCCAAATTCTTGGACGAGAAAACCCTCGCGTCGGCGGGGATTTTGTCCCCCTCGCTTAGCACCACCACGTCGCCGGGCACAAGTTCGCGGGCGGGAATGATTTTCTCGGCGCCGTTGCGCAGCACGCGGGCGGTCGGGGCCATCATCTTTTTAAGCGCCTCGATGGCCTTCTCCGCCCTGCGCTCCTGCACGAATCCGAAAACCGCGTTCAAAACCACTATCGCAATTATCGCGGCCGCGTCCAGGGACTCCTCCCAGGCAACCGAGATTGCCGGGAGCCTGGAGTAGTCTATCGAAACCGCGAAGGAAACCGCCGCCGCAATGATGAGGACCTGGATCATCAGGTCGTCGAACTGCCCCAAAAAAACCTCGAACGGGTTTTTCCGTTTTTTCTCGGCAAGCTCGTTGAAGCCGGATTCCCCCAAGCGCGAGGCGGCCTCCGAATCCGAAAGCCCACCCGAAGACGAGCCCAAGGCGGACAGGCAGGACTGCGCGCTTTTTGCGCACAACTCGAATGCGGAATCCCCGCCTGCAAACGCGCTTGAAGCCATTTTTTCCCGCCCGAAATGCAACCGGCTTTTGCACGATGAGCGCAATGCGTTGGCCGACCGCAAAGCCCAGTTTGGTTTTTATAATCCGCGAGTATATTTAGCACTATGCTTGAAAACGCCAAAAACTGGGCCGAGAGCATCGCCTACCCGATACTTGCAAGGCGCTCGCCCGCGCTCTACCTGCTTGCCCTCGCCATCCTTGTGGCAATGGCCTTTTCGGGGACCGGGCTGTCCTACGTTTCGGCGATGATTTTAAGCATTTTCCTCATCGCCAAGGGCTCGGACTGGATCACCGACTCCATGGTGCCCCTCGCCAAATGGCTGGGAACAAGCAACCTCGCAGTCGGCCTCCTGCTCGTCTCGATGCTGTTGAGCCTGCCGGAAATAATCATCGCATTATTCTCGATTTCCAGCGGCCACATGGGAATAGCCTTCGGGGTGACCATCGGGTCGATAATCATAAACATAGGCGTGATGGTCGGCCTGGCCGCGCTCATCCGCCCCTTGCGCGTGAGCCGCGCCATGCTCTTGCGCGACGGGATATTCATGGTGATAGCGGCAACCATAACCGTCGCGCTCTCCTCCGACCTCAAAATAACACCCAACGAGGGGTTCGTATTCCTCCTAATCTTCGTCCCCTACGTAATCAACGTCTACGAGCAGGAAAAATCCGTTTCCC
>DAHXMR010000131.1 GCA_027371655.1 Microcaldota archaeon | reverse complement strand
GCAATACGCGCGGGCGCGTGGTTTTGGCAAGAAAATCGCGGACTGCAAGACCGCGCTTTCCTTCGGCCGGGGAATTGTTGTTTTCGCAAACTCGCAAGGGATTGCCGCAAGCCGCACAATCGAGCGCACGCGGTTTTTCACATTCGTTGTCGCGCGCGAGGGCGGCGTGCAGCGCGAGTACGTGAAAAGCGACGGAATCGCCGGCGGATTGGAACTGCTTGACGGAAGCGTATGGCAGGAGCACACGGACGCGGCCTGCTCGCGCGCGGTCGAATTGCTCCATTCCGTCAAAACGCCCATCGGCCCCATACCCGTCGTGTTCCGGGGTTCGGGCGGCGGAACCGGGCTCATTGCGCACGAGGCCGTCGGGCATGCTGTCGAAGGCGATTATGCCGCGTCCGACCGCTCTTTTTTCAACGGAAAAATCGGCAAAGAAGTCGCAAGCGAGGAAGTTTCGCTCATCGATGACGGCGGTGCGGGCAGCGGCTTCGGCGCGATTGTTTTCGACGATGAGGGCGTGGTCGCGCGAAAAGCGCGTTTGATCGACAAGGGCGTTTTCAAGACTTTTTTGCTTGACCGGCAAAGCGCCAGCCACTTCGGCCTTGAGCCCACGGGGAACGCTCGGGCGCAGGACCAGAACAGGCGCGTTTATGTGAGGATGAGGAACACTTACATCGAGCCGGGAAATTGGGATGCGGACGAAATAGTGCGGGACACGAAGAGGGGAATTTTGTGCAACCACTGGAAGGCGGGAATCGAGGACCCTGCGGGCGGCTCGTTCCAGTTGTTTTTCACGGATGGATATTTGATCGAGAACGGCGAGCTTTCCAAATCGCTTTATAACATCAGCGTGTCCCAGCCCGCGGCGCTTGACGCGCTGAAGAACGTCGACGCAATCGGGAAGGATTTGTTCATGGACGCCGGCGGCGGCGGCAAGGGGCACGCGGACTACGTTTCCGTTGGCTCGGGCGGCCCGACTATGAGAATAAAGAGCCTCATCGTGGGAGGCGCGTGATACGAATGGAATTTGACGCCCACAAAGTTTTGCGCATTGCCTCAAGGCTGTGCGGGGAGTGCGAGGTGTTCGCCACGCGCACGCGGGGAATCACCGCGTTCGTGGACAACGGCAGGCAGGACATGGCGATTTCAAGCGAGGAATCCGGCTTCGGGCTGCGCGTGTTCAAGGGCAAAAAAGTGGGAACCTCTTCCGGCTCGGATTTTTCCGACGAGGGAATACGCAAGGTTGCCGGCCAGGCGCTTTTGTCTGCGAAGCTGAACCGCGAAAACAAAAGTTTCGAATTTCCTTCCCAAAAGCGCACGGCGCAGGGGAAAGACGAATGCAACGGGGCGATTTCGGGCATTGTGGCCGAAGGCGGGGAAGCCGCCGCGCGGGAGGCCCGGGATTTTTCCAAAAATTTGCTCGCCGAAGGCGATGGATTGCAAATCCCGCTTGCAAGCTTCAACTGGTCGCTGGTCGATTATGAGATAGAAAACACAAGCGGCTTGCACCGCAAGGGCAGGGCATCGTTCTTTGCGGCCGAGCCGTACGTGATTGCGAAGGGGAAGGGCAAGCGCTCG
>DAHXMR010000099.1 GCA_027371655.1 Microcaldota archaeon | reverse complement strand
AGGATTTTAAGGGTTGCAAAAGTGGTATAACCGCTACAAGTGGTGGGATTTCACAATGGGGTTTTTCAGGCTTCTCGCACAGTCGTTGGACGCGTATCTTGAGAACATGCGCCTGATTTTGTTTTTCAGCATCCCCTTCCTCGTGGCGTTGCCTTTGGCGCTTGTTTTGCCAAACTTCGCATCGCTTGGCTCGATTTTCCTGCGCCTGGGCAGCGTGCGCACCGACCTCACCATTCCCGAGGCGGTTTTGATAGTCGCGGCATTCGCGGTTTCGCTTTTCGTCTTCGCCGGCACCCTTGTCGCCATCAACATGGTGATCAAGTCGCAGCGCACGATGATGAAAATCACGCGCTACGAACTTGAGCGCCTGGAGGAGCACGCGTTCAGGCTGTTCTTCATTTTCCTCGCCATTTTCGTCGCCTCCCTTGCGGTGGACATGGTACTTTACCAGTACGGCCTGCACGCGACGTTGGGCGCGCTTTTCGCATTCGCCGCGGCAACGCTGGCGCTGTTCGCGCCGCAGGCGGTGGTAATCGACAACATGAGCGCGGGCCACGCCGTGCAGTTGAGCGCGTCGCTTTTCGTGCGCCGCTTCCCGTACGTCGTTTCCTTCTTCATATTCGCGGGCCTGCTTTTGATGCTCAACGCGTTCATCTTCCTGCAATTGCAGCAAACGCCCATAGGCGCCCTCGCGCGCTATCTTGCCATCGCGGTCAACGCGCTTTTCATCCTGCCGTTCTTGGAAGTGCTGAAAACGCAGATTTACCTCAGCAAGTACACGATTTTGTAAGCGCTTGCTTTGGGATTGGGATTTTTATCCCATCGAGTTCCTTTTCCTATCCCGCCCAAGCAGCCCTTGCCTGCGGCAAAAAACTTTTTTGGCGAACCCGAATATGCCGACGCAACTCATCATCACCGAAAAGCCCAAAGTAGCGGAGAAAATGGCGTACGCCCTCTCGGAAAAAGGCGCGCCCTCGCGCAAGAATTTGCACGGCGTTTCATACTTCGAGCTCTCCCGCGGAAAGAAGGACATAATCGTGTCCCCCGCGGTCGGCCACGTGTATTCATTGAAGCCAAGGGGCAAGGGCACGGGCTACCCCGTGTTCGACATCGAGTGGGTTCCGGCCTCCGAAGTCGGCGAGGGCGCGGAGTACACGAAAAAATACCTGTCCACAATAACCTCGCTTTGCAGGCACGCCGACGAAGTTGTCAACGCGTGCGACTACGACATCGAAGGCTCGCTAATCGGCGGCAACATCATCCGCTTCGGATGCAAGGGCAAGGACGGCAAAAGAATGCTTTTTTCCACGCTCACAAAAGAAGACCTTGTCGCGGCTTACGAATCCCTCTCCGCATTGGACACGCCGCAAATCAACGCGGGCGAGGCGCGCCACATGCTGGACTGGTACTGGGGCATCAACGCCTCCCGCGCGCTCATGCAGGCAATCCGCTCGGCGGGCGCCTTCCGCATAATGAGCATTGGGAGGGTACAAGGCCCCGCGCTTTCCATCCTCGCGCACCGCGAAAAGGAAATCTCCGCATTTGTTTCAACTCCCTACTGGGAAATTTCCGCGCAAATAAAAGGCGCCGAATTCAAGCACACAAAAGACCGTTTTCTTGACGAAAAAGAAGCAAACACGGCGTACGCGGACGCGAAAAGCGCTTCGGGCGCGGTGGTGCGCAAGGTTGCGAAAACAAAATACAAGCAATCGCCCCCGACGCCGTTCGATTTGACGACTTTGCAAATCGAGGCGTATTCGGTTTTCGGCATCGAGCCCTCGCGCACGCTGGTAATCGCGCAGAGCCTGTACGAGGCCGCGCTCATAAGCTACCCCCGCACTTCTTCCCAAAAATTGCCGGCAAAATTGGGTTTGAAAAAAATAATTTCCGAGCTTTCCAAAAACCCCGCCTACGCAAAGCTTGCGGGCGAGTTGCTTGCCGCAAACCGCATAGTTCCCCGCGAGGGCGACAAGGAGGACGCGGCGCACCCCTCGGTGCATCCCACGGGAATGATTGCAACCGGTTTGCGGGCGGAGGAGCAAAAGCTCTACGACTTGATTGCCAAAAGGTTCCTTTCTTGTTTTGCGCCCGAGGCGCTTTTGGAGCGCGTGCGCGTGGACGCCGACGTTTCAAGGCAGCCCTTTTTCGCAAACGGCAGCTCCACCGTGGATGAGGGGTGGTTCGCGTTCTACAGGCCCTATGTGAAATTCGAGGAGCAGGTGCTGCCCGGGTTCGCCGAAGGCGAGCGCTGCAATGTTGAGCGGGTGGATTTGGAGAAGAAGATGACGCAGCCGCCAAAGCGCTACACTTCCGCGTCGCTCATCAAGAAATTGGAGTCCGAAAATTTGGGCACGAAGGCCACTCGCGCGGAAATAATCGAAACGTTGCGCAAGCGCGGTTACGTTTCGGGAAAGAGCTTCGAAGTCTCCGCGTTGGGCATGGCGGTTTTCGAAACCTTGCACAAGAACGTTTCCGAGATTTTGAGCGAGCAGCTCACCCGCCAGTTCGAGGAGGAAATGGACGGCATTCAAAGCGGCGCGTTCTCCGAGGAAAAAGTCCTCGAAGAGGGAAGGGGCGCGCTTTTGAAAATATTGGAGCACTTCAAGAAAAACGAGCTTGCGCTTGGCAAAGAGCTATCCGGCGCCTTGAAGGAGACGAGGCGCGAGCAAAGCGTGCTTGGCCCCTGCCGCCTGTGCAGCCAAGAGGGCCGCGAAGGCGGGCAGCTTGTAATTCGCAAAAGCAGGTTTGGGTTCTTTGTGGGATGCGCCAAATACCCCGAGTGCAAGGCGGTTTTTCCGCTTCCCAAAAATGCCCTGATAGAGCCGCTTGGAACGGTGTGCGAAAAATGCGGCACGCCCCAAGTCAAGGTAATCCGCAAGGAGCGCAGGCCGTTCTCGATGTGCGTTGACCCCAATTGCCCCACGAAGGCGGATTGGGGGAAGAAGTGGGAGGAGAAAAGTACCTCCGCCGAAAAACAGGGCGAGGCGGCAACGCCGACCACTAATGTTCCCGCGGCAAAACCGCAAACTGACGTGCCGAGGAAGGCCGCCGAAGGCGCAAAACCCCAAGCTGATGCGCCCAAGGGCGCGTTCGCGGCAGCGCGGGAAAAAAAGCTGCCTAGTATTGATGAGGTTGTGAAGAAAGTTTCGAGGCCCAAAAAGCCCAAGGTTGGTTTGAAATGAAAATCGAGCTTGACTCTTCGCTTTCGGTTTACCGGAATGCCGCCAAATACTACGATGCGTCCAAGGAGAAGAAGCGCAAGGCGGAAAGCATCCGTGGCGCGATTGCGGACGTGGAAAAGCGCATTGCAAGCGC
>DAHXMR010000088.1 GCA_027371655.1 Microcaldota archaeon | reverse complement strand
CGGCGTTTTCGTCGAATTCCAATGCCACAAAGCATCTCATCCAAAAACCGCCAAAACCCAAACCACGCACGCGCTGCGTGTATGCCGATGCCCCCGGGATGCCGGAAACCGCAAGCAGGAACGCGTCGGCCGCGCCGCTTTTGTTCCTGAGCCTGATTTTGTACGTCGCGGTCTCGTTCGCGGAAACGCGCACGGGGTCTTCGACTATGTCAAGTGAAAGTACGTTTTCGGAGACCGTGACTTTTCCAACGAATGAAAGCGCGGGGGCTCCCTGATATTCGTCCACCGCCTGCAAGTTAAAGGAGTATGCTCCGGAGTCGGCATAGGGCGAAATCACTATTTTGGTGGTTTTGTTGACCCCGTAGATGAGTGCGTTGTAGCTTTGCCAGCCGTTCGGGAGCGAGCCGGGGGCGACGTTGAGCTGGTCCCACACCCCTTCCTCCGAGGGTTTCAGTATCGAGTTTTGGCCGGTTCCGCTTGCTATCCCTATTTCGACCATCTGCCCCGGGCCCACAACTCCCAAGTCCACGGTGCTGCCTTCGACGGCCTCGCCGTACTGGGGGGCGGTGACCACCACGTGGGCGGCAAGCGCAAGCGAGGACAGGGACAAAACGGCGAACGCAAGCAAAAAGTTTTTCATGAGGGAAGGCACCTTTGTATTTGTGCGCTGTTTGCATTAGGCCTGCGCCCTATTAAAAAATTTCCTATGCCCGCCGCGCCCGTATGGCGGCGTTGGGCGCGGGGGTGGGGGCACGGAGCGCGTGCGTGGTTTGGGTTTTGGCGGTTTTTGGATGAGATGCTTTGTGGCATTGGAATTCGACGAAAACGCCGTGGATTTTTTGTCCAAGGCCGCAGGCGAAATCGGCGCCGTGGACGCCTCGGCGGGGGTAATCCCGCGGCAAAACATGCATCTTACCCTGTGCTTTTTGGGCGAGGTCCCCCAAGCGCGGGCATTGGAGGCCGCGCGCAAGGTTTCCGGCATCGAATTCGGGCCGTTCGAAGTGGTTTTGGGGGGAATCGGCTTTTTTCCAAGCCAAAAATTCATCCGCATCGTTTGGATGGCTGCAGAAAGCGGGGGCAAGATCGAGCAATTGCACTCAGTTGCCCGCGGTTTGGTTGCCGGGGGCACGCAGGCCGAGCGGGAAAACAGGCCGTTTAACGCCCACATAACGCTTGCAAGGATAAAATCCCCGCAAAACGCGCCCGCGTTGCTGCGGTGGGCGGCGGAAAAAAACGCGCAAAACGTTTCGCTGAAATGCCGTGCCGTGCGCGTGGTGCTCAAGCAAACCCGGTTCCTGCCCGGCGGGGGCGTGGAGTATGTCGATGCCGCCCCTTAGGGCGGGCGCGGTTGGGGCGGATAATGCCCGTGGTGCGGGCCCCGTTGGGGACGCAAAATCCCCCCGGGCGTGCCAAAGGCGGGGTTATTTTTGTTCCTTTTTCTTCTGCCCGGTGACTTCCATGTAGTACGCCTGCATGAATTGCGCGACGTCGGCGGGCGCGGAAACGTTGCGTTCGAGGAGGTAGCTGATGAGGTCGCGCCTGCGTTCCAATTCCTCTTTTGCCGCGTTTATGTTGATTCCCGACGCGCGGGCGAGCTTTTCAAGCGACTCGCTTGTAACATCGGTGCGCGCAATCTCGTCCGTGGCGGGGTTCCATTTGTAGACTTCGTTGAGCGCAATGTTGTCCTCGATGCGGGAAACCTCGCTTACCTGCGTCACGCGGCGGAGCAGCCCCTTGCGCCGGTCGTTGATGCGGTGCTGCACGACGATGAGGTCCACAAGCGGTATCAGCGCCCTTGGCACGTTCATCGGCGCGTTTTCCAGCCGCTTCACCACGTCGCGGTCGCTGTACGCGTGAAGCGTGCCCATGGTCCCGCGGTGGCCGATGTTCATCGCGGTGAAAAGCGTTTCGGCCTCGCTTCCCCGCACTTCCCCGACAATCAGGCGGTCGGGGCGCATGCGAAGCGAGTTTTTCAAAAGCGCGTCCAAACCCGCGTCCGCCCCGGCCTCCATGGCTACCCAGTTTTCTCGGCCGGCCAGGTTCAATTCAAGCGTGTCCTCTATGGATACGATGCGTTCGGCCGGCGGCACGAACGAGGAAAGCGCGTTAAGCGTGGTCGTCTTCCCGCTTGCCGTCCCCCCGGCAATCAATATGTTCAGGGGATAGAGCAAAAGGCCGTCGGTGCACATCCAGAGGAACGCGGCGAGCTCGGCGCTCACGGTGTTTGCGCGCACGAGGTCCGCGACGCTCATGGGCTGCTTGCGGAACTTGCGTATCGTCACCACTGTTTCGCGCGTTGCCGGGGGAAACGAGATGTTGGCGCGGCTTTTGTCGGCAAGGCGAAGGTCCTCGAAAACGATCGGCCGGCCCTCCGCGTTGGCTTTGCTTATCTGCGCGACGAACGAGGACAGGTCGCGCTCGTTCTTGAACGACAGGTTGGTTTTGCACGGGCCGTGGAGCCGGTGGTAGACTATGACAGGCGTGCCCGCGCCGTTGACCATGATTTCCTCCAGGTCGCCGTCGTCGAAAAACGGCTGCAGCAGGCGGTAGCCGTATACCGATTCGGCAACGCCTTTTGCAACCTTTTCCGCGTCGACGTCGAACTGCGAGCAAAACTCCTTGACGTTGCGCTTGAACGACGCGAGCGCCTCGGTGGGCACGGGCTTTCCCACCCGCGTGTCGTCTATGGAATTGACGAACGAGTCCAGCGCCTCGCAATCCTTCATCCCGGCCTGCGTGCAAAATTCCTCGACCGAAAGCCTGCGGAACACCAGGTCCAAAAAGGCGTTTATGAGCTTCTGCTCGCCTTCGCTGTACGCAACCGGCTCCACCGAATAAAACGAGAAGGGGTAGCCCTTGGAAATGGACGCCATGGACAAAACAGGCGCTTGCGAATTTTAAACGTTTGGCAGGCGTTGCATCCTCCGCCCCCACCAATTTAAAAGAAAAGAACGCGAATTCTCGTTTGCAACATCCGGTGTTTTCATGAAAAGCCAAACGGCCCTGGAAAAACTGTTCCTGAAGGTGGCGGAAAAAGTCAGCCCGCCGCAAAGCGAGCGCGAAGCCGAACTGCGGTTCGCGGAAGGCGTTTCAACAAAGCTCGAACGGGCCCTTGGCCGGGGCGCGAAAGTGAAGTTCGTGGGCTCCGCGGCGCGGGATACGGGCTTGCGCGGCGGCCGCGACATAGACCTGTTCGCCGTGTTCCCGACAAGCGTTTCCCGCGAGCAGGCAGTGAAAAAAACGTTTGCCGCGGCGAAAAAAGCCGTAAAAACAAAATGGATAACCCGCTACGCCGAACACCCGTACCTGCAAACGACGGTTTCCGGCTACAAGGTGGAGGTGATCCCCTGCTTTGCGATTTCCCCCAACTCGCCCCTGAAAAGCGCGGTTGACCGCTCGCCATTGCACATGGACTACCTGCAAAGCCATTTGTCCGAAAGCCAGAAGCGCGATGTGCGCGTGCTCAAGCAACTGCTCAAAAACAACGGCATATACGGCGCGGAACTGGAGGTCGAGGGGTTCTCCGGCCTCGTGTGCGAGCAATTGATGCTCAACTACCACTCGCTTGCGGGGTTGCTCGAAGGCGCGGGCAAGTGGAAGCCCCCCGTAATAATCGACATAGAGAACGCGTACG
>DAHXMR010000086.1 GCA_027371655.1 Microcaldota archaeon | reverse complement strand
TCTGAAATGCTTTTTTTCAGCTCGTCCAAATCCCCGCCGCCCACACTCGCGCCCGCCGAAGGCCCCGCGCCGCCCTCTTCAAGCTTCCGCAGCTTGTCGTTGTGAAGCACGATGGTCCTCCCAATGACCTCCTCGTTCTTCTCAATCATCTTTATCTTCTGCGCAATCAAGCTAATCTTCGAGTCAAGCGTGTGAAGCTCCATCTTCAACTCGTCAACCGCCTGCGGAGAAACCTTGTCAGCCATTTTTTTCATCTGCCCGCGCGCTTCGCGCGGCGAAACGTATTAATCGCCGGCAATATTTAAATGCAAAAGTTTGCCCCGCGCGCAAAAACCGCCAAGCCGTTTAGAACGCTTTTTTATCCGCGCGCCCCCTTCCTTTTCTTATGGCGCGCCAAGCTTTTTTCATCGACTGCGATTCCGTCTCCCGCAAGGGCAAGACCGCAATCCGCCTCTTCCTCAAAGACGCGCAGACAGGCAACGCGTTCCCCGCGTACGATTCCAAGTTCCTGCCCTATTTTTTCCTCTCCCCGAAAACCAAGAACACCGGCGAGTGGGACAGCGAAAAATTCGCGCAATTCAAGGACTCCCTTTTGCAGCTTGAAGCGGACATAAAGATGCTTGGCAGGCTGCAAATCGGCAGGATAAAGCGCGTCGATGAAACCGAATTGCTCTCGCGGTGGAAACAAATCCGCCTTTTGAAAATCCACTGCTCGCACCCCTCATTCGTCCCAATATTCGCAAAGCGCCTCGAAGAATTCGGCGACGCGTTCTCGCACGACATCCCGTTCCACTTCCGCTACGTAATCGACAAGGGAATCGTCCCCAACTCGCGCGTGGAATTCGAAGGCGAACAAGTGGGCGAAAACAAGCCCGGCGTCGAAATCAAATCCGTGAAAAGCGCGGCAGCGGAAGTATCCGAAACCGCGCCCCTGCGCGTGCTTTCCCTGGACATCGAAACATACAACCCCACCGGCGCCGTGCGGCCCTCGCAAGATCCCTGCATCATGGTGAGCCTCGCCGACGAAAACGGCGCGCTTGTCTTGACGCACACGAAAAAAATCGTGGAAAAATTCGTGAAATGCTTTCCCGACGAAAAAGCAATGCTTGAAGACCTCTGTAGCGAGGTGCGCGAGAGGCACGCGGACATATTGTGCACTTACAACGGCGACTCGTTCGATTTGCCTTACTTGAAAGAGCGCGCCCGCGCCACGCACGCAAAATTCAAATTGGGCCGCGACGCCGCGCCGATAAAAGTCAAGAAGCTTGCCATGCGCTCCAAGTCGTCAATCGGGGGCCGCGTGCATTTCGACGTTTTTTCGGCGATGTCCTTCCTCAACATAGTCGGCGCAATCAGGCTTCCCCGCCTCACCCTCGACGCTGCCTACCGCGAGATTTTGGGCGGAAAAAAAGTGGATTTGGACCACACCGACATCTGGACTTCATGGGAAACCGGAAAAGCCCTTGAAAAGCTTGCCGAATATTCGAAGGTGGATGCAATCGCGTGCCTGGACCTTGCCAAATACGCGCTTCCATTGGAACTTGAATTGTCGCGGCTTGTGGGAATGCCGTTTTTCGACGCGTCGCGCGCAAGCTCCGGGCAACTCGTTGAATTTTTGCTTTTGCGCGAAAGCCACGCGTCCGGCGAACTTGTGCCCAACAAGCCCTCGGGCTCCCAGGTCGCCGCACGCAGCCAGAACCCCATACAGGGCGCGTTCGTGAAAAGGCCGCAGGCCGGGGTTTACGAAAACATCGCGGTCCTCGACTTCCGCTCGCTTTACCCAAGCATCATCATCTCCCACAACATCGACCCCTCAACCTTGAACTGCGAGTGCTGCACCACCAAAGAATCGTTCGTTTCACCGCAGGGCCACAGGTTCTGCGCAAAGCGCAAAGGGCTCATCCCCCGCGTGCTGGGGCGCGTCCTGGACTCCCGCATCGCCACAAAGGGCGAAATGAAAAAGCTCGAAAAGGAAAGCGCGGAATACAAGCAGCTTGACGCAAGGCAGTTCGCGCTCAAAGTTCTTGCAAACTCGTTTTACGGATACCTTGGTTATGCCAGGTCGAGATGGTACTCCAGAGACTGCGCCGCGGCAGTGACTGCATTCGGAAGGGCCTACCTGACCAAGACTATGACAGAGGCCGAAGAGGCAGGATTCAGGGTGATTTACGGAGACACCGACAGCCAGT
>DAHXMR010000079.1 GCA_027371655.1 Microcaldota archaeon | reverse complement strand
ATGTGCTTAATGCGGCGGGCGCGGCCAAGCGCGCGGGAATCAGGGTCATCGGCCTGACTGGCGAGACCGGCGGAAAACTTGGGCGTTTTTGCGATGTTTGCATCAAAATCCCGTCAAAGGACACGCCGCGGATACAGGAGGCGCATTGTGCGGTGCTCCACGCGATTTGTGAACTTGTTGAAGCGAAGTTGTGAAGAAGGCTTGCGGCAGTTGGAAATGAGTTTGGCTTTTGTTCAGAAGCTTTGGCAAACTCGGGAAAGCAATTCGAACTATGCGTGGGTTTGCCAGATTGCAAAACAGCGGTTGTAACGCGGTAAGATCTTAGCGGTTTGAAACAAGGTGCTGAATTTGAAGACCAAGAACAAGGGCGTTTTCTTTGACAGGGACGGCACGCTGAACCCCGATCCGGGCTACATTAACGATCCCGCGCGGTTCGCGTTTTTTCCAGGCGTGGTTGGGGTGCTGAGGCGTTTGTCGGCTGCCGGGTTCAAGTTGTTTGTCGTTTCAAACCAGTCCGGGGTTTCGCGGGGCAAAATCACGAGAAAACAGCTTGGCGGAATTGACCGAAAGATGCGGCGGCTTTTGGCATCCAAGGGGGTATTACTCGATGGGGCTGCTTATTGCTTGCATCATCCCGATGAGAAATGCAGCTGCCGCAAGCCTGGCACGAAACTTGTCGCGGATCTTGCGGAGAGGCACGCTGTTGACCTTTCCAGGAGTTGGTTCGTGGGCGACAAGGCGGCTGACATCGAGTGCGGTAGGAATGCTGGTTGCAAAACCATCCTGGTGCGTGCTGGAAGGAAAGCTGCCAGAAGCGGAGTTTTTGCGGACTTCGTTGAGGAAAACGTTCTTGCTTCGGCGGAAAGGATTTTGGAGCAGGAGCGGACTGGTTACCGTTCAGACTCGGACGTTGTTGAGGGTTTTCAGGGTAAAAAAGTGCTTGTAGTGGGGGACGTGATGCTTGACGAGTATTTTTTGGGAACGGTGACGAGAATGTCTCCGGAAGCGCTTGTTCCTGTGGTTGACGTGGAGGAACATTTGCGTGCCCTCGGGGGTGCGGCAAACGTTGCCGCGAACGTGGTGTCGTTGGGCGGCGTTGCGTTGTTGTCGAGCGTTGTCGGAGCGGACCAAGCGGCAGCGGCATTTCGCAGGTGCCTCTCCTCGGTTGGCATTGATGATTCCCTGATTTTGAGCGAGAAGGCGAGGTGCACGACCGTCAAGTCGCGGGTAATAACCGGTAAGCGTCACCTAGTGCGTTTCGACCGAGAGGACAGGCGCCCGGCGCTTCCCGAAACCGAGGATGCGATAATCAGTGCCATTGCACGAAAGGGGCCCGGATGCGACGCGATAGTTGTCTCGGATTATGCAAAGGGGGTTGTCACGGGGAAGGTCGTACGTTTCGTGTCTGATTTTGCCTTGAAAACGGGCATTCCGCTTTTTGTGGACTCCAAGAATTTCTTGGGGCTCGGATTCCGAAGGGCTACGGTGCTAAAACCGAATTTGAAGGAGCTTGAAAAGGAAACAGGCATAAAGGCAAGTTCTTTTGAAGGCATCAGGCGCGGCGCGATGGTGTTCCTCGAAAAACTCGGACCAAAAGCGGTAATGGTCACTTGTGGAAAAAAAGGCATCTTTGTTTTCACGAAAACGTCCAGCTGCCTTGTTCCGGCAGTGCCGACTCCTGCTGCAGTTGATGTTTCGGGCGCGGGCGACACCACGTTGGCGGCGATGGTTCTTTCCTTGGCGGGCGGGGCGTCTTTCGAGCAGGCGGCAAGGATATCGAATGCCGCGGCATCGGTAGCCATAAGCAAGGTCGGGACTGCCGCCGTGCAAGCAGATGAATTGAAGGCCGTTTTGGAGAAACAGGGTTAGTGGCGGTTGTGAAATGCTCGTTGACTCAAGGAAAAAAATAATGCCGTTGGGCAAGCTCCGCATCGAGCTTGGAAAGCTGCGGGGAAAAGGCGTGAAGATAGTTTCCACAAACGGGTGTTTCGATTTGCTTCACGCGGGGCACGTCCGCGTGCTTGAAGCCGCCAAGTCCTTGGGAGACGTTCTTGTTGTTGGCGTGAATTCTGATGCCAGCGTGAGGAAGTTGAAGGGGCCCAAGCGCCCGATAAACAAGGCGCGTTCGCGCGCAGAGGTCGTGGCTGGCCTTGGATGCGTTGACTTCGTCTGCATTTTTCCCGAGACCACCCCGGTGAAATTCATCAAAGCGGTTCTGCCGCAAATACACGTGAAGGGCGGCGAGTACGAAGTTGGAAAAATGCCCGAATCGAAAACCGTCCGCGAAGGGGGCGGAAGAATCGTCCTTGTGAAAATGGTCCCGGGGCATTCCACGACCAAAGTGATTGGCCGCATTAGGCATCAAACTGGCGCGGCAGCCGGATCTGAGCGCAAATGAAAATCGTGCAGTTTTTGCCTTCCTTCAGCCCTTTTGACGCGATTGGGAACAACGTGCTTGAAATAAGGAAATATCTGAAAGAAGCCGGTTTTGAAACGCAAGTTTATGCAATCGGAATACATCCGGCTCTTGAAAAAGAAGCCAAGCAGTATTTGGATTACAAAAAGCATTCTTCCCGGGAAAACGTAATAATTTATCACCACTCGATTGGGTCGGACTTGCCCGGTTTCATCTCCGGTTTGCCGGACCAGTTGGTAGTAGTCTACCATAACGTCACTCCCGCGAAGTATTTTTCACGGTATGACCCAGAGTTGCAAAGGCTATGTAAGCTGGGGCGCGAACAACTTGGATTCCTTGCCAAGCGTGCGGTATTCGCCGTAGCCGATTCCGAATACAACGCATCAGAACTGAGGAGCGCCGGTTTTGCCGATGTCACGGTTATCCCGCCGCTAGCGTGCACTTCCCTGCCAAAAGCACGGGCCAGAAAAAGCCGTGTTCCGCTTCTTCTTTTCGTCGGCCGCGTTACGCCCCACAAGAAGCAGGACGATCTTGTATCCGTTTTGGCTGAAGTCAAAAAGGAGCACAAAAAAGCAAGGCTTGTCCTCGCAGGCTCGTTTGACGGGATGGAGGGATACAAAAAGGACATTGAAAAACGCGCAAGCGAGCTTGGCGTTTCAAAAGACGTGGTGTTTGCAGGCAAGGTGTGCGACTCGGCGCTTTCAAGGCTTTACGCCCAAGCGTCCGTCTTTGTTTGCGCAAGCGAACATGAGGGTTTTTGCATTCCGTTGGTTGAAGCGATGCGCTTCGGCCTGCCGGTGGTTGCCCGCGATGCGGACGCAGTGGGGGAAACCCTTGGCGGAAGCGGCATTCTCGTCGGCGAAGGCATAAGCGAGTTTGCGAGCGCAATCAATATGCTGCTTTCAGACAAGAAAAAATATGCCTCGGTTGTTGCACTTGAAAAAAAAAGACTTGAGTTTTTCGATTCCTTAGATTTGAAAGGGGAATGGGCGAGGATATTTGAAAAGGCAAGCGTTTTTTCCGAGTTGCAATCGCCTGAGCGGTACTCTCTTGCAAACCGGCTCAAAAAGCGCGACAAAGCCCGCCGTCATTCGGTTTTGAGGATTTTCAAGTCCGTTTTTTGGAAAATCGCCCACGCGGCATTTGTTTTTTCTAAAGGGTTCAAAAAAACCGGGTATGACTTGGGAAAAATCAAGAGCGTTGTGGTTTTCAAGACAGATCACTTGGGCGACCTTGTGCTGGCAACGCCTGTTTTCAAGGCGATAAAGGATAAGATTCCCCTTTGCAAGCTGGCGGTTGTAACCGGCTCTTGGAATAAGGGCGTTTTGGACAACAACCCCTTCGTGGACGAAGTGATTTTTCTCGATCCGCCGTCCATGCAACGATCCGGCAGGCATTTGTCTTTGCTTGAAAATTTGAATGCCCTTATGGAAATAAACAAGCGCAGGTTTGACTTGGCTTTAGGCTTGCGTGGAGACCACGAGCACGTGGAACTGGTGGCATTCAGCGGGGCGAAATTCACCGCCGCGCCTGCGAACTACACGCTTTACCCGTTTCTTTTGTCTTTCCCGCTTGAATTGAATGAATTCCTGCCTGAAATAGACCGCCACTTGGATCTTGCCAAAAGACTTGGATTCGATTCCATCCAGCGCCGTACTTTTCTATTCCTTTCAAAGGAAGACAAATCAGCGGCAAGCCGCATTTTAGGCGCTTATGCTGAACGCAACAAGTTAATTTGCGTTCATCCAGGCGGAGGTAACGCCCTTGGCTGGTGGTCAATCGAACGTTTTGCAAGCGTTGCAAATTCACTAGCCTCGCGGGGGTACGACATCGCGCTGGTAGGTGGGCCCAGTGAGAAAAAGCTGGGGGCGCGCATGGAAACAGCTATGTCCGTCAAACCCCTGAATATCATTGGAGAAACCAGCCTTCTCGAGCTTGCAGCAGTTTGTTCCAAGTCATGCCTTTTTCTGTGCAACGATGGCGGGCCAATGCACGTGGCAAGTGCGATGGGTACGCCGGTGGTCGCCGTGTTCGGGCCGACGCCTTTCAATTTCGAGCCATTCGACAAGAACAAGAGCGTGGTAGTAAGGAGAAAAGTTCCATGTTCTCCCTGCCCGCAGTTCGTTCCCGGAGACAAAAACAATTGCCCGCGCAACCTTTGCATGGAACTCGTAGAA
Organism: Microcaldota archaeon; assembly: GCA_027371655.1. Next base: position 9,492 of record DAHXMR010000079.1, on the reverse strand, counting down.
GAATCCGAGGTATTGGAAGCCTGCGAAAGGACGCTTGGCTTAAAGCGAGGATAAAAACTGCTTGTAAGCTTTCACGATCCGCTTCCAACCGAACCTTTCCGCGTATTTTGCCCCGTTGGATCCAAGCTGTTGGCGGAGCTCTCTGGAAGCCAGAAGAAGGCTTAGGCATCCTTTGAATTCCTCGTAGCCGGAAAAGTAAAGCCCCCCGTTGGATTTTTCACAGTGTTCCCGCGTAACATCGCATTCGGCGTTTACAAGCGTTGGAAGCCCCGCGTGCCACGCTTCCATCAGCACCAGCGAGAAACTTTCCATTCTGGAGGGAAGGCAGAAAATGCTGGCAGCGGCATACGCGTCGGCTTTGTCCTGCTCGGAAATTTTTCCTAAATCCATTACAAACGGGGCATCTTGTGGGAAAATTTGAAGCGTCCCGCTTCCGGCGACTACGAGCTTGGCGCTTGGATGTTGCTCCCGGGCAAATCGGCCGAAAAAATCCACGAGCATCGGCGCCCCTTTGCCTTCATCTTTCCTTCCCACATAGAGGACGAAGTCTTTTGCGCCGTATTTTTCCTGAAAGCGGCTGGCATTCCCTGAAACCGGAAAATCCACGCCTTCGCCCATCACAGGCGATTTTTTTGGGAGTTTGAACAGTGATTGGGCCAGTTTTTTCTCGGAGTCTGTATGGAAAATAATTGCCTTTGACCTTTCAAATTGCGGCAGGTAGATTGAAAGCCTCGCGTAAGGCTCGTCGTGAAGGCAGGGTATAAGAATTGCCTTTTCGCCTGCCGCCCTGGCGCCGTCCACTGTCGTTCCGAACATGTATGGAATAAAAATAAAGTAATCGAATGCCCGCTTGTTGTCCGAAATGAATTTGACAAGCGGAGAGCTGTTTATGTTTTCCTCAAGGTAGGTTTTTTCGTCCTCGTTCGTGACCGGAATTCCGTTCATCAACTTGAAGTTTGTGCGGTCGAATTTTTCGGCATTTCTGGCGTCAACTTTGAACCTGCGGACAATTACGCCGTTTACTTCGTATGTGCCGGGAACATAGTAGTTTTTCCAATTGCTGTGAAACTGGTTCGAGCAAGTAGTCAGAATCTCAACATTTACGCCTGCTTTTGACAGCTCTTCGGCGGTGCGCCGGCACTCGTTTTCCGCGCCGCCTGCGAGGTCTTTGCCGTACCAAGGAACAACAAATGCGAGTTTCATTTCGAAGCAATCACGTTTTTCGCGCTATGACCGCATAATCCTGGTATCCGTACAAGAGCCCGTTGAGATTGTCTATGTTGCCGTTGAGCGTTTCGGCGGCGTTTCTAATTTCCCCTGAAAGCGCGGAAACGTTGACGTGTTTCAGCCGTGATTCAGCGGGAACCGGCGAAAAATATTGAAACGCGACGTCGGAGAATCCTTGCGATTCGAGCAGGAACTTTATTGTCTCGGGGTGCACGGGTTTGACGTGCGTCAAATCCATGTAAAACCCTTGGGAAAATACCGTGAGGCATTTCGGGTTTACTGTTTCGGCTACGAAGTATGCGTTTTTCTCAAGTTTCCTGGAACAAAGTGATATGAATTCGATCAGCTGCTTTGGCGTCAAGTGCTCTACGAATTGTCCCGAAAATATTCCGCCAAGCGAGTTGTCGGGAATTCCTGCAAGATAGCCCAAGGCGTCGGTTTCTATCACGTTCAGTTTTTTTGAGCGGCATATCCCGATCATTTCGGGATTGCTGTCCACTCCGAGGGCATTTTTAGAATGTTCGGAAAGCTCGGAAAGGAATTCTCCCCTGCCACAGCCGGCGTCCAAAACGTTTTTCTTGTTTTCAAAGAATTTCAGGAAAACGCTTTGCCTTTCCACAACGTCTTTTTCTGTGCCCCGAAACTGGTTTTCGAATCTTACATAGTCGAAATTCAAGTTGTCAAGCCTGCTTTTTTCCACTGTTGTTTGAAGTTCCGATGTTTTCCGTTCGGACATTTCGAGATTTTTTTGCAACGATCTTACTTTCGATACGATTTCGTTCAGGACTTTCACTGCAAAGGAATTGAAACTGGTTTGCCTTTGAATTGACGGGCCCACTGACCGGTAAATTTCTTCATGCAAAACCGTTCTTGCTTTTACCAGCAATCTTCCAATGATCGACGGCCGGTGGGAGGCGATTTGGCGGTCGTAGGAGATGTCGCAGGATTTGTTCGCCATGTGCAAGTTGTGTTCGAGTTCCTTGGCGGGGGCGCCCGTGGTAATTGGCAAGGACACGGCTGAACCTTCGGCAGGCCCAGATGCTTTTTTAGCTAGGTTTTCCTTTATTTGGCCCATCAAATCCACGACATCCAATTTCATAACGTCCGTTTTGACCGTGCCTTGTGGATATTCGATGATTTTGGTGTTTTTTGCCATGCGTACAGTCCTGCCTATTGGGCGTGTTTATCCCATTTAACCGGCATTTCGAACAAACCGTCCATATTTGTTGTACGAACTATGTTGAATTTGAACTCTTTGTTGCGCCAATCGTAGTGCGTGTGGTCCAATGCGTGAATCGCAACGGTCAAGAAATACGTGCCTTGATTCATTATTATCCTGTCAACAATAAAATCTATGTGCCCGGCGCCGGTTATTGAGCTTATTCCGTATCCCGACTCGGAAGTGTTGGTTCCAAAGCAGTGGATTCCTTGTTCGGAATGAATTGCAACGCCGAATACCGGTTTTTCCACGCGTCCCCTCGCTTCGTAAAAGATGCGCACAATCATGGAGTCTCCAGTGTTGAACGTGTCGTTTTCTTTCCCGAACTTGTCGAAAAACTTTATTCCGCATATCTGGACTTTCTTGTTTCCCCATCGTTCGCCGGCCGTTTCTTTCGCTTCTGAAATTTTTTTTGCCTCGTAAACGTAGGCGTCGATAACTTCGTCCGCTGGCCCGAATGCAGCGACTTCCCCGTTTCTCATAAGAAGCGTTTTGTCGCAGAAGCGGCGCACCGCGGACAAGTCGTGCGTGACAAGAAGAATGGTTTTTCCCTCGTTGCGGTATTTGTTGAAGACGTCGAAGCATTTTTGCTGAAAAGCCATGTCTCCGACTGCAAGCACTTCGTCCACTAGGAGGATTTCGGGATCGCATTGAATTGCGGTTGAGAAAGCCAGGCGCACGTACATTCCCGATGAAAAGTTTTTGATTTTAGTGTCGCGGAATTTTTGAAGCTCCGCGAAATCGAGTATTTCTTCGGTGCGCCGGCGCATTTCCCCGGGCGAAAAGCCAAGGATGGCACCGTAGACTTCGATGTTTTCAACCGCAGTAAGGTTTTCCTGAAAGCCGACGCCAAGTTCCAAGAATGGGGTTATTCGGCCACGGACGTGGACAACGCCTTTGTCGGGGCGGAGGATGTTTGCAATGACTTTGAGCAGCGTGCTTTTTCCGGAGCCGTTTCCTCCGATTATCCCAAGTGTTTCGCCCTTTTGAACGTCGAAGGAAACGTTTTTCAGCGCGGCGAAGTCTTCGAAAGATTTTTGGCCTGAAAAAAAGCCCGCGATGTTTTCGTAAAGAGTGTTGCGTTTTTCATGGTAAAGCCTGAAATTCTTGCAAAGGTTCCGGGCTTCCACGATGGGAACTGTTTGAGGGCGCATGAAAAATCACTTGTTCAAAGTTCTTCGGCAAATCCGGGTTCAAAGCGCTTGAAAACAAAAGCGCCGAAAGCCAGCGCTAAAAAAGAAACCGCTAAAAGCCCGCCCATGGCAAAAATAGACGGGAGTTTTGCGTAAATGACGGAATTGCGCAGCACTTCGAGGAATTGGGTGATGGGATTCAACGAGAATGCGAAGCGTAAGTCTGGTGGAAAGACATCCACGGTGTAAACCACTGTTGTTGCAAAAAAGCCCACTTGCAGCACTACCGCCCAGATGTATTGTACGTCACGAAAAAACGTGTTCACCGCCGCCAAGGCCAGAGATACGCCCAAGCAAAGAATGAAGAAGACTGCCAGTGCGGGGATTGCAAGCAGTATTGCGGAACCGGGCCAGATTTGGAAAAAAACCATGAAAACCCCGAATACGAGAAATTCCACCAGGGACATCATTAGGGCGGTAACGCAAGAGGACATAACCAGCAATTCCCGGGGAAAATAAATTTTTTTGACCAAAGACGGCTTGCCGATTATGGACGAAAGGCTCATGCTTGTCGAGCGGGCAAAAAAATTCCATCCAATGATGCCCATAAGGAGGAATAATTGGTAGTGTTGGACCTGCAAACGCATGAGATTGGAAAACACTGTGTAGAGCACGAGGAGCATGAGAAGAGGCTCAAGCAATGCCCAGAAGAGCCCAAGCAAAGACTTTTTGTAACGCAAGTTGAAGTCCGTTGCCGCAAGCTTCCAAACCAAGTAGCGATAATGCCACAACTCCTTCAAATAACTCTGAAACGGCATGGGGCTCACTTTTCGGCACGAACAATGCTGCTGCAAACCAGGATTATATGTTTTTTTACCGCTTGCACGAAGTGCCTGGCTGCAAATTTTTTGGCTTGGGCAATGCAAGCTGCTCTGTACTTGTTTGGGTGTTTTGAAATTTTTAATACTGCTTTTGCAAGGCTGCCCGCGTCTGCGGGAACCAGGTAGCCGGTTTTTCCGTCAGCCACGGTTTCCCTGAATCCGCCTTCGTCCACTGCAACCACGGGCTTGCCCGCGGCCATCGCCTCCACGGGCGTCATTCCAAAATCCTCGTCCACCGCGGTGGTGATGAACGCCTTGCATTCCCCGTAAAGCCTGCGAAGCTCTTCCTCGGAAACTGCCCCCATCATTTCCACGTTGGGGGGCTTGTCTTTCAGGAAACCGAGGTTTTTTTCCGCGTGGTCCCCTTTGGCATAGCCGCCCACGACCACCAGGCTTTCCTTTGGGCACCTGCGGAAAACTTCAAACTGCAGGCCAACCCGCTTTTCAGGGTAAAGTCGGTTCACGGAAAGCCAGAAATCCCCGTTTTTAAGGTATTTGAATTTTTCAACCGGAACGGGCGGATGAATCACCACAGCTTCGCGGCCGTAGAATTTTTTGATCCGGGCCAGGGTGTTGAAGCTGTTTGTGGCGATGCGTTGCACTTTGGAAACCGCAAGCCTGTCGAAAAAGGAGTGGGCGCCGGCCCACAAGATGAACAAAAGCCGGTGGACCGCCGTGGGCTGGGCGGCGATGAACCTGTCCATGAGGTCGTAGAACGCGCGCACGGGGGTATGGCAGTACCAGAGGTTGGGCCGGTGGCGCAAGGCGGCGTAGTGCGCCCAGTTCCCTGAGAAAATGAAAAAGTCGTATTCCTTGGAAAAATCGCTTGATGCAAACATTAGCGAGGCGTGGATTTGCTTCAAGGGCGGCATTTTCATCGTTTCGCCAAGGGACATTATGCGGACATCGGGAAAGCCCAGTTTTTCAACGGAATCCCGGTTCACATCCGTGGTAATAACGTCCGCGCGCAGGGCGCGCGCAAGCGTCAAAACCAGCTTTTCCCCGCCGCCTATTGCCCCGAAAAAGTCGTGGAAAATTGCAATCCGCTTTGGAAAGTTTTTGCTTTTCATTTTGTGGAAACCGTTTTTTCAAATTCTTCAGCGATTCTGTCCCATGAATAGCTTTGTGCGGACTTTTTTGCCCGCATGGAAAATTCCCTCTGCAGCGCCGCGTTAGAAAGGAGCAATTCCGCCTTGCCATAAAACCATTGTGCGCCCGCTTCTACCGCAAACCCGCTTTTTCCATCCTCTACTAGGTCGCGTGCGGCGTTGGTTTCCGCGTTTGTGGTTATTGCGGGCAAGCCGCAGGCGAGGGCTTCAAGGAGGGTTATGCCGAAACCTTCACGCGTTGACGGAAGCAAAAACAGCTTTGAGGACTTGAAAATCCCAAACAGTTCCCCGCGGGTTTTTGCAAAGCCTTTGAGCGAAACGTTTTTTTCCACGCCCAGTTTTTTTGCGAGTTTTCGCAGTTTTTCAAGCTCCGGCCCCTCGCCAACGATTGCTGCGCGGATTTTGGGTAAATCGCGCTTGAGCAAAGCCACCGCCCCGATGAACACGTCCGCGTGCTTGTCCTCTATGAGCCTTCCCGCGAAAACGGCGTCGAATTTTTCCTTCGACGGCGTTGCCTTGGAGATTTGCTCCAAATCCACTCCATTTGGCACGATTTTTGCGCCGGGTTTTCCGGCTTCCGCAAGGCGGGCCCCTGTCGAAGGCGATACGGTTATTGCGCGTTTTGTCGCAACCAACGCGAGCCTTTCAACAAGGCTGCCAAGCAACCCCCTGAATTTTCCAAGATACGCCTGCCAATATGCGGGTCCCCAGAACTCGTGCCACGTGACGTAAAGCTTGCTGCCCGTGATTGCGCAGGCGATCCTTGCGCTGAACACCGGGAAGTATGGGAAATTTTGGCAGTCCACCGCGTCGAAGCGGCCAGTTTTCAAAAGTGCGGGAAACAGTGCGGCTGAGAACAGCACCGCTTCGCTTATCGAACGCGTGCCGTCCGGGGAATACAGCTTTGGCGCGTCCATCACGCAGTGGTAATGCAAGCCGTCCTTTTCAAAATCGCGCTTCATTCCGTCATAGCGGAGCCCGAAAACGTGCACTTCGTGCCCACGTTTTGCAAGCAGTGTTGCAAGCTCGCGGATGCGCAGTTCCACGCCGCCCTTAGTTTGGGGGTACAAGACATCGTAGACGAACGCGATCCTCATTTTTGGCCCCTAGTCCCGTTTCTTTATCGCAAGCACGCTGAGAAAGAATGCGGAAAAACACGTCTGCACGCCGATTATCATCAGCGTTGTCGAGAAAACCGCGCGGCGGATTTCCCAAAGTGCACCTTGGCCGTGCGAAAGCCAAGAGTAGAATATGTCAAAGCTCAGCGCGAACCCCGCCGCGAGCACGGCGAGGCCGATGAGCGATGCGCGTTCCAGCGTGAAAAACTTGTGCAAAAACCTCAAGGTTTGCGAGGCTTCCTCAAAGTGCACCGACGAGGCATACGCTTTGGTGAACAAGCCCATTATCACCAATTGGAAGCCGAGTATGGTCATGAAGCTTCCGGCAATCATCGGATGGATGTCGAGCTTCGCCCCCAACAGCTCCATGGGCCCTCCCAAAAGCAGGGCCATAAGCAGCACACCAAGCGTGAAAAAAAACACCCCCGGCGCAAGGAACAGGTAATTCGGTGCATAAAGCAGCATAAAGCGCAGGTGGCGCCAACCATCCGAAAAAGATTGCAGATGTGGCCGGGAACGCCGCGGATAATACGTTATCGGCACTTCGGAGATGCGCAGGCGCTTTTTTGCCGCCTTGAAAATCATCTCGGAGGCGAATTCCATCCCCGTGGCGTGCGGGTCTATCGCGACAAGCGCCTCGCGGGAAAACGCCCGGAAGCCCGTATGAGCATCGCTTATTGTGGTCCCGAAAAAGGTGTTAAGAAAAAACGTCAGGAGGGGGTTCCCCACGTACTGGTGGAGCCGCGGCATCGCTCCCGGCATTATCGTGCCCTTCAGGCGCGAGCCCAGCACCAAGTCCGCCTTTCCCGCTTTCAGGGGTTCAAGCAGGCGCGGCATCTCGAAGAAATCGTAGGTGTCGTCGGCGTCGCCCATCACTATTATTTTGCCGCGGCTTGCCGCGAATCCCGCCAAGTACGCGTTTCCGTAGCCCTTGTTCCACGGCACGACCACGCGCGCGCCGAGGCTTTCCGCGATTTTCGGTGACGAGTCCTTGGACGAGTCCGAAACGATTATTTCGCCGTTTATGCCCTGCGCCTTGAACACGGCCTGGATTTTTTTGATGCAAACGCCGATTGTCTTCTCCTCGTCCTTGCACGGAAGCACGACAGAAACGTCAAGCTCTTTTGCGCTTCCCGGTTTTGGGGATGTTTTGGGCATTGGTGCAAAAACCTTTCAAAAATCGCGTGAAAGAAGAACGCAACCGACTTTTTTATTTGCGCGTGTTGTCAAATTAGTTGCCGGTTTTCATGCCCAAAAAAGCCCTTGTCACAGGCGGTGCGGGCTTCATCGGCTCGCACCTGGCCAAAGCATTGCTAGCCAAAGGCACGTCGGTGGTCGCCTACGACAACCTTTCATCGGGCAGGCGGGAGAATCTTCCCAAGGAAAGCGCCAAGTTCAAGTTCGTCAAGGGCGACGTTTTGGACCAAACCCGCTTGGCAAAAGTGCTGCGTGATAGCGCCATAAGCGAAGTGTTCCACTTGGCCGCCGAGCCCGACGTCCGCAAGGGGAATTCAGCTCCCAACAAGATGTTCGAGCAGAATGTTGTCGGGTTGCAGCGGGTGTTGGAGGCGTGCCGAAAGGCCGGCGGGGTTGAAAAATTCGTTTTCGCCTCCACTTCCACGGTTTACGGCGAGGCGAAAGTGGTGCCCACTCCGGAAAATTACGGGCCGCTTTTGCCCATTTCTTTGTACGGGGCAACGAAGCTTGCCGGCGAGGCGCTGGTTTCCTCATACGCGCCGTCCTGCGGGTTAGACGCCTGCATTTTGAGGTTCGCCAACATCGTGGGGGGCCGCAGTTCGCACGGCGTGATTTTCGATTTCGTGAACAAATTGCGCGAAAACCCCAAGAAGCTCGAAATTTTGGGGAACGGGCAGCAGTGCAAGTCTTATTTGCACGTGTCCGACTGCGTGAGTGCGGTGCTGCTTGCTTCTGAAAAAACGCGGGGAACGGAAGTTTTTAACGTTGGCTCCGGCGACAAGGTTAAAGTGGTTGAAATCGCTGATATTGTGAAGAAGGGAATGGGATTGCAAACCGCGAAAAACCAGTTTTCGGGCGGAGCCCGCGGGTGGGAAGGCGACGTTCCCATAATGCTTTTGGATTGCGCGAAAGTGCGCACGTTGGGTTGGAAGCCGGCTTTGGGCTCCAAGGCCGCGGTTGAGAGGACTGTTTCTGAAATCTTGAAAAATTAGTTCGCTGGGTGAAAAATTTGGCAAAAAAAGCTTTGATTACGGGAATCACGGGGCAGGACGGCAGCTACTTGGCCGAACTATTGCTTTCCAAGGGCTATGAGGTTTCCGCGCTCGTGCGGCGCTTGAGCACTCCGAATTACTGGCGCATCGAAGGCATTCTGGACAAGGTTTCGCTTATCGACGGCGACTTGTGCGACGCCGCCAGCCTCTTTGCCGCGGTAAAGCAGTCGCAGCCCGACGAAGTCTACAACCTTGCCGCCCAAAGCTTCGTGGGCACCTCGTTCAAGCAAGCCGAGTACACCGCAAACGTCACCGCCCTTGGCGCAATCCGCCTCCTTGAAGCCGTGCGCCAGGAAGCCCCCCACGCCAGATACTACCAGGCGTCGTCAAGCGAAATGTTCGGCAAGGTCGCCGAAACCCCGCAAACCGAAAAAACGCCGTTCCACCCCCGCAGCCCGTACGGGGTTGCCAAGGTTTACGCGCACTGGGCGACGATAAACTACCGCGAAAGCTACGGAATGTACGCGTGCAGCGGCATTTTGTTCAACCACGAGTCCCCCCGCAGGGGAATCGAGTTCGTAACGCGCAAAATCACCGACGCCGTCGCCCGCATCGC
>DAHXMR010000073.1 GCA_027371655.1 Microcaldota archaeon | reverse complement strand
CGATTTCGGGCACGGTGGGAAATGCCGCGGCATTAATCGCGGTGGTTTGCGTGCTGGGCATAATCAAGTTCGAGGGCGGCGCCGCGGCAATCGAGGTGTTCGGCCTGTTAAGCAACCTTTTGTCCTACCTTCGTATCATGGCACTGGGCATTTCCGGCGCGATTCTTGCGCAGCTCATAAGCGGCGTGCTTGGCGCCCTCAACTTCGGCCTCGTGGGAAAAATGTTTTCCGGCCAGGCGCCGTTTGACATCATGCAAATAATTTTCGTAATACTAGGATTGCCAAGCCCGCGCCGACTCCGATGAGACCTGTTCCAAGTTCTACCATTTCAAAACTCCACCTTTTTCCGGTTTAATTTTGCGAATTGCAAAAACATGATTCTGTTAATCCTATACTTGCCGTAATTCCCCCTTTGAAATCATTGTTCAGTCCTCGTCCGGCTGCCGCAGGGGCACGAACGGCCGTCCCCCGCCCTTGTAAAATTTGGAGAAGAACTCCACGTAATGGAGCCTGAGCGCCTGTATGGACGACTCGAAAATGCCAAGGCCCATCGAGAACGCGTGGCCCGCTACGAAAAACAGCAATCCCAGTATTACGAAAATTATTTGCATGATGTCAAACGGCGCCTGGCCGGAAAACATTTTTCCCCTCGGCGACATCGCATACGGATTGCTCGCGGTCGCAATCGCCCTCGCATTGCGCAAGTCTGCAAGCGGGTTCCTGCGCGACATAGCGGGAATGATGCTTTTGTCCGGGCTTTCCACAACGATTTTCGGAATAGTCTACGGCGAGTTCTTGGGGATAGAGCTTGAAACCCGCGAACTTCTTGCGGGCTTCCTGAACGCAATGGGCGCGCCGGGCCTTGGAATAAACGCCGCGGCGGTTGCCGAGCTTTTGCCCCACGTGCCCCGCATGAAGGACGAGGGCCTTGCCATAGTGATCGCGGCATGCATCGGCCTGGGCGCATTGCAGCTTTTGCTCGGTTTCGTTTTGGGAGTGGTGAACAACTTTTCGCAGGGGCACAAAAGCCACGCTTACGGGAAAATCTGCTGGGCGCTGCTTGAAATAAGCGGGCTTGCGGCGGGAATAGATACGGCTGCTCACCTGGGAGCCATGGAAGCCGGTGGGCGGACTGTGGCAGTCGTGGGTACCGGACTACTGCATGCCTACCCGCCAGAAAACCGGCAGTTACAATCCACCATCGGTGACTCATTTATGGTGTTGTCTCAGTTCTTCCCAGA
>DAHXMR010000012.1 GCA_027371655.1 Microcaldota archaeon | reverse complement strand
TCCGCCTCGCACACGCCCGAGCCATTGGAAAAAGGCGTGCTGCGCGCAAAGCACGGGGTCTACGTTTTCCGCGACGGAACCTGCCGCTTCGACGCAACCGAAGTCCCAATCACCCACTTCACTCCGCAGGAAATAGGGCTTTCGTTGGAAAAACTCGCGGCACTGGGCTACACGCAAGACCACGAAGGCAACCCCCTGACCGCGCTCACCCAAACAGTGGAACTGCGGGCGCAGGACATAATACTCTCCGAATACGGCGGCGACTACTTGGTCAAGCTTGCCGCGTTTGTTGACGACGAGCTAGTATATCTTTACGGGCTTGCGCCTTACTACAACGCGAAAACCCGCGACGATTTGATAGGAAAACAGGCCATCGTGATTGCGCCGCACACAAGCGCGGGGATATTAGGCAGGCTGATTGGGTTCACGAAAATCCGCGGAATACTCGCCCACCCGTACCTGCACTGCGCGACAAGGCGCAACTGTTTTGCGGGGAACGAGTTGCTTTACTACGAAAACGGCTCCTCCGCGCACGCGGAGCCGTTTGAGCAGGCGTTCAACAAATATGCGCAAGCATTGGGCAGTGTGGAACGCAACGGCGCGGAATATGTGGAGTTCGAAGGAAAAAGGGGCGTTTTCGCATACGGAGCGGATGAAGACGGAGCGCGCGCAAAAGCAGGAGTGAAAAACATCTCGCGGCGCTGGCACGAGGGGAAAATGCTCGAAATAACCGCCGAAAACGGGCAAAAAATCACGGTGACGCCAAGGCACGTTGTCTGGGCGTGGAACGGCTCGCGGCTTGTCGAGAAGGAGGCGGGAGAGCTTTCCGAAAAAGACACGCTCGCATCGCTTTCAAATTTCGACACGGCGCAAAACGCGCCCGAATCGCTGAATCTTGCGGATTTGTTCAAGAATGACGCCGAAGCTCCGTCGCTTTCCGTGCGCACAAGCCAAGATTTCTGCAAAAAAGCGGCCGCGAAATTCGGCGGAATGGCGGGGCTGCAAAAAGCCCTAGGGCTTTCCAAAATCCAGGTAAAAAACTTCTTTTTCAGGAAGCCGTATTCGATTCCGCTGCAAACATACCTGCGCTGCAGGGAACAATCGGAAGAAAATCGCTTCTTCGCCGGCTTCAATGAACGAACACGGGTCGCGGAATCCGCGGCTTTTAAGATACTTCGGCTGCGGTCGAAGATTTGCAAGCTTCGCTTGCAACCGGGCCGAGGAGCGACCCGAATTTGCAATGTGCGACCCGTGGCGATTCGAGATGCTTGCATTGAAGCCACGGGCTTTAGCCCGTGGTC
>DAHXMR010000007.1 GCA_027371655.1 Microcaldota archaeon | reverse complement strand
AATGGCGCAAAGCACCTCCGGGGAGGAGGAGCGCATGCGCGGGGAAGGCAAGCAGGAGGCCTCCGCAATACTTTCGGATGCGAGGGCGCAGGCGAAAAAAATCCGCGCAGACGGGCTTGCGCAGGCCGAAGAGGCGGTTTCGCGCGAAAAATACGCGCTTGCGACCGCGGAACTGGAGGCCGGCAAGATAGTGTCCGATGCGAAGCAGAAGATAACCCTCCGCGCGCTTCAGGACGCAAGGGAACTTGGCTTCGACGAAATAACCGGAAGCCCCAAGTACCCCTCATTGTTCGAGGCGCTTGCGAAAAGCGCGATGGACGAGGCGGGAAAAGGCGCGAAAATCCACTGCAGCAAAAAGGACGCGGCATTGGCCAAGAAGCTCGGATACGCGCCCGTGGAAATGGAGTGCGCGGGAGGGGCCCTTGCGATTTCCCAGGACGAAAAGCTGCGCGCGGACAACACGCTTGAAGCGCTGTTCGAGGAAAACGAGGAGAACCTGCGCGCAAGCGCGTCCGAACTCCTGTTCGGGCACGAGAAGAAAAAACACAAAAGCTGAAAAAACAACATGGCCGACCTAAGCTACGCATACGCGAACGCACGCGTCAAGGCGTCGAAGACGAAACTGCTCTCACCGCAGGCCATGCGTGAAATGCTGGTGGTGAAAACCCTCAACGAAGTGGTCGAACTTCTCGAGGAGGGGCCGTACAAGGAGGCGTTCGTCGAAGCCTCGGTGAAGCACTCGGGCCGCGAACTGGTGGTCCACGCGCTGTCCCTGGACTTCGCGCGCAACCTCGAAAAATTGCGCAAAATCGTGCCCGAAAAAGACCGGAACGCGCTTGAGACGGCCCTGCAGAAATGGGAAGTGCAGGCCATACAACTGGTGATTGCAAGCAAGGCGCTCAAGGAACAGGTGGACCCGGAGGAACTCGTGTTCCTCGAGGAGGGGCGCAAGAAGGCGCTGAAAAACTTCCTCGACGCGCCCACCCTCGACGCCGCGATAGGCGAGCTTGCGAAAGCGGGATACGCAACCGCGGTTTCCAAGGCAAAGCCCGAATACGACAAATCCAAGGACTACCGCGTTTTCATAAACGCCCTCGACCAGCAATACTACTTTGACCTGTCGAAGGCGATTTCACAGGTCAAAGACAGGCACGCGGAAAAATTGCTGAAGGCGGAAATCGACTTGCACAACCAGATGATTGCGCTTCGCATGAAGCACTCGCACTCGAAAAAGGCGGGCGCAACAGCGCACAACGTCGAGGCATACTTCATAGCGGGCGGGGACTACGCGTTCGCAAAACAGCTCGCGCAGGCGCCGGACTACGATTCCGCGCTCAAGATGGTCGAGCAAAAGCACGGCATAGCGCAGGCGGTGCAGGCATCGCGCGAAAACGACGCGCTCACGCCCGTGGAAATAGCCCTCGAGCGCAAGTTCGTGGAAAAAACCTCGCGCATCGCGCTTGAAAGCGTGCTGTGCTTCGGCGCCATAATGGGCTTCCTGTACCTGAAGCAGCGGGAAATGCTCGCCGTGCGCGCGATAACGTTCGCGACCGAGCTCGGGCTTGCCGAGGACATGAAAAAAATGGTTTTCGAAACCGGCGGATTCGCAACAGCCTGAACTCAAGCATGCAATTTTGATTTTGGATAGTTTGGATACACGGTGTTTTTCGGAAAATGGGCGACAAAATAGTTGTGATAGGCGACGAGGACCTGTGCACCGGCTTCGGCCTTGCCGGGGTGACCGAGGGCTTCAGGATTGCGGACCCCTCCGAGGCCGAGCGTTTGGTCTCCGAGTTCGCCGAACGCGAGGACGTCGGGATGGTAATCATATTCGACTCGCTTGTGGCCGGGTTTTCGCCCAAGATGAAGGCGAGGCTGCAGCAGATCACCAAGCCCGTGATAATCACGGTGCCGGGGAAGATGGGCGCGGACGCGCAGGCGGAATCGCTTTCCGAAATGGTGAAGAAGGCAATCGGAGTCGAACTCAAGTAGGGAATATGCCCAAGCCCGGCGGAATTGGGCGCGAATCACGCTTACGTTGGAATCGGAAAATCACAATGAATGTTTGAAAAAGGGTGAAAAATTGAATGGGTGTTCTTGCAAAGATTTCGGGTCCTGTCGTCGTTGCCGAGGGAGTGGCGGGAAGCCAGATCAACGAGCTTGTCCGCATCGGCGAAAAGAAGCTTTACGGCGAAATCATCGGCCTGAAGCAGGACCGCGCGACCATCCAGGTCTACG
>DAHXMR010000250.1 GCA_027371655.1 Microcaldota archaeon | reverse complement strand
ATGTGGAACTCGCCGGTGGGAAAAGGCGGGGGAGTGTCAACCGCATAAACCGTTTTCTTATAATCATTCTCGTCCAACTCGCTTATCTTTTCGTCCGCCCAAAACTGGACGTACTTTCCTTCCAATTCTTTGCAATTGAGTTTTTCCAAAGCCACGAACAACACCCGTTCCAATCAAGCCGCTTTTTGCCGGCGCTCTTGCGCCATTTTTTCGAAATTGTTCTTGACGCAATCCCACACGCTCACCGACGCGTTGCCGATGCTGATTTTGTCGTAAATGTCGCGCTTGCTGATTTTTTCCCCCGCGCTTTCAAGCAGCCTGCGGAACAGGATGCGCGAGGCGGTCGCGTGCGTGACGAAAACAACGTCCTGGTTCGGATGTGCTTTGCACACGGACTTGACGAACGCGTGCATAAGCGCCTCCTTTTTCTCGAAGTCCTCGCCGTGCGGGACTTGGGGATATTTTTTGGCCCCCGGCGTTTTCCAATAATTTTCCCACCATTGCATTTTTTCCGTGCGCGGCTTTCCCTGGAACGCGCCGTAGTCCACTTCGGAAAGCTCGGGCGCGATTTTCAATGGCGCGCCGCTTGCCTTTGAAATCAGCCTTGCCACAAACTGCGCCCGCTGCAATGGGCTGGAATACACTGCCGCAATGTCCTGGTGTTCCAGCGACCTTACGACCGTCCTTGCCTGCCTTTTGCCCTCCGCGGTCAAGCCGACGTCCTTGATGCCCGCCACTAACCCGCGCTTGTTGGAGCCCGATTCCGGGTGCCTCACGAAAATGATGCGTGACATGAGCTAGACCAACTTGCAACCAAAATTTTGCCAGTATCACAAAACAAGCGTTGGCATCTAAGGGCCAATGCAAGCAACGGTCCTTGGCTTCGGGCCGCAACAAGAATTATGCGAATTTGGCTTAAAAAACAGTTCCGCGGGCGGTTCAGGATTTTTTCAGCAGTGCTGCCAGCTTTCCGGGGTTGGTTATTTTCGTTTCCCCAAAGTTTTCCATCTTCAGGAGGTCGGGGTCCCAGGATGCGACGTAGTTTGCTCTCACGCTTGCGGCGCATTCGAGCACCTTGTTGTCGTCGGGGTCGTTTTCAACCGCGATGACCCTTATTTTGAGCTCGGCGCGGGATCCAAGTTCGTGGTGTTCGGGCGGGGCGACACCATAGTGATGAAGCAATTGAGCCTGCCCTCGCC
>DAHXMR010000247.1 GCA_027371655.1 Microcaldota archaeon | reverse complement strand
CTGCTTTCGCGGGCTCGGGGGACGATTCCTCCTCTTCGGGCTCGGAAAGCGGCATCGAGGACGACACGATTATGATTTTCTCGACTGCCTTGACGCTTTTGTACATCACGGTTTTTTCGCGGAAAATGCGCTTTGCCTCGTCCTTGCTTGCCGCCTTGATGGGCTCAAGGGTGAGGCGGACGATTTCGCCCTTCTGCAGGTCTATGATTATGTCGTAGACCTTGCCGACGAACGTGGCGTTGTCGGTGTAAATGTCCATTCCCATGAGTTGGGACGCCTTTATTGTCATTTTGCCAAATCACCTTATCCGGGTTCTTGAAGCGGGTTTTAACGCTTTTGAATTTTTTGCGCTGTGGGCGCGAAACAAGTAAGCTTGGCTTGTTTTTAAATTATGCAGTCATTGCCACGCGGGCGCAAACGCGCGTTTTGGGGCGGATTTCGTGCGGGTTCCACCCGGAAGCGCCGCGCAATGTGCGGAGGCAAAAAAAACCTAAACTACTCTCAAGTCGAGCACTTTTTTCGTCTCGTTGAGCACGTAGGAGTAGTCGCGGTAGTGCGAGATTGCGAACACGGCGACGTGGTAGCCGCCGCGGTTGGTGCGCCCCGTGCCCCACACTGCAACCTTGAGGTTGCGCGTCTCGCCGGGGTTCAGGTTGCCGAGGCGGATTTCGCGTTGGCTTGAAAGCGCGGATTGGTCGAAACCGATGGTCTTCGGAGTCACAATCACTATGGACGTGAGTTGTTCGCGTTCGAAGAGGTTTTTGACCGAGATTTCCAGGTCTATGGAATAATTCTTGTTGGCCTCGATGCGGTACGGGTGCAGGGAGCACTCAAGCGAGTAAACCGCGGAAGAGTGCGGAACTTCCTTTTTCCCGAACAAGTCCTTGAAAAAACCCATTTCAATTTCACTTCCGTTTCAAGTTTGAATTTTGTCAAAACAAGCGTTTGGCTTGGAACATAATCGGAACCGCTTTTTTTAAACGGTTTGTTTAGTTTCCCGCCCGCAACTCCCCCTCGCAACACGCGCGGCGCAACGGCACGCGGGGCGTTGGCTGCAGGCGGGTTTGGGGGGTTGCCCGCTTACTTTATGCGCACCCAGTTCTCCCACCAATAGGAATATTCGCGCAGCATCGTTGAAAACGACGCCGAGAGGGAAAACGGCTGGCGCTTGGTCGCGCGGTCGATGAGGCCCGAGCGCTGCAGAGAGAGGCACAAAAGGTAAAGCGTGCTTTTTTTCGCGTTCAAATGCACGGAAAGCTCGCGGAATGTCATGGGCTTCTCCTTCAAGGCCTCCAGCACTCGGATTGTCAGGTCTTTTTTCGTGTGCGAGAACGAGAAAGTGTTCGAGATGAAGTCGTAAATCGTGAACTGCCCCGATTTGACCTTGGCCATGTCGTCCTGCTTTACGCGGAAATACGCGTAGCTCTGCGACTTCTGGCGGTCGTAGTGCTCGGCGGTCTTCCCGGTCCGTTTTGCCCTCTTGCCGCCTGCGGCGGGCTGTTTAGAAGCGCGTATTTCTTCGGAAAGGGGGTCCATTTCACGACTTAGAAGCGCGCGGAGTTCTTTAAATGTTTTTGAACGCGTTAAGCCAGAAAACGAAGCCTTTGGGGCGCCGAATCGGGTTGACGCCGAGATGGATGCACTTACTCGGTGTTTGGCGCGGGTGGTTTTTGGCTGCAAACGCGGGGCGCCAACTCAGCCCTGGTTGTTTGGGGGGAGGGACCCCATACTTCCACTAATCGGCTTTTTGTGGATTGGGGGGCTTCGCCCGGGCAATTGGCAATTTTTTAGTCGCCGACCAACGGTGCGCGGCCGGAGAGGTTCAAAAGCTCGGGCATGAGGTCTTTGCCGAAAATCCTTCCCACGGAGCCTTGCGAGCACGGGCGTTCCCCGAATTTCTTCGCCGCCTGCGCATCGGTCCGTATTCCCTTTCCGTTGAACAGCAGGGGCACGGGGTCGCCGGAATGCTTTTTCAAGCTGCAGGGAGTCGAGTGGTCGCCGGTCACCGCGACAATGGCGTCTTGGAGTTTCAAAAGAGGGGCAAGCGCCTTGTCCGCTTTTTCCAAATAGGATTTCTTGCCCTTTGCGTTTCCATCCTCACCCATTACGTCGGTTCCCTTCAGGTGCAGGAAAACGAAATCGTTCGATTTCAGCGCTTCTGTTGCCGCGGAAACCTTTGCGGCAACGTTGGTTTCCGGCGTGCCCGTCGCGCCCGCCACGTTGATTACCTTCATTCCAACCAACCGCGCGATTCCCTTGTAGAGCCCGCCGCCGGCAACGCACGCGGCTTTCAGGTTGTATTTTTTTTCAAACCCGGCGACTTCCTTGTGCATTCCGGCGCCGCGCACGAGCACGAAGTTTGCGGGGGGCTTTTTTTGCTTTTCGCGCGTTTTGTTCAACTCGTGCTTTTTCAGCACCTTGTGCGCGAAGTCGGTGAACTCGTTCAACGCATCCGCGGTTTTCTGCGCATCCTGGCTTCGTTGGGTGGGAATTATGGTTGTCGGCGCAACGCCTTCCCTGTGGGGGTCGCCGTCGCAAATCGCCGCGCTCAACCCATCGCCCCGCAATACAACTGCCGCGCGGTGACCCACGCTTGGCGTGACAAAAACCCTTGCCCCGTTGAATTCCCTTCCCGAAACCGCTTTCGCAAGCTCGGCAACGCTTTCAATCCTGCCCGCGCGGCGGTCCGTAATTATCCCTTTTTCATTAACGGTTCCAAAGTCGGCGCGCAAGGCTATGTCCCCGGTTTTCAACCCGAAGCCAACTCCCAACGCCTCTATGGGCCCGCGGCCGGGATAGTCTTTGGCTGCGTCGTAACCGAAAAGGGAGAGGTGAGCGACGTCGCTTCCCGGGCGTATTCCCACGCCGGCGGTGCTCAACAAGCCGCACGCCCCGCCCGCCGCAAGCTTGTCGAGGTTGGGGGTGTTCGCGGCTTCAAGGGGGGTTTTGCCGCCGAACTCGGCGCACGGCCGGTCGCCCAAGCCGTCGAAAACAACGAGAAGTATTTTTTTTTCCAAAACTTCAACGGGCATTGCGCCATCACCCCTGTTTTTAAAAATTATTTTTTCAAAAACAACCTTCCGCCGTAATCCGCCTTCTTTCCGTTTTCCGAAAGTTCGCGTTCTATTTGCAGCAGGCGGTTGTACTTCGCCACGCGCTCTCCCCTGCACGGCGCGCCGGTTTTAATCTGGCCGCACCCGATGCCTACGGCGAGGTCGGCGATGAACGGGTCCTCGGTTTCCCCCGAGCGGTGCGAAACCACCACGTTCCAGCCGTTTTTCATCGCAAGCGAAGACGCGTCAAGCGATTCGGATATCGTGCCGATCTGGTTTATTTTCAGCAAAAGCGCGTTGCACGATTTTTCTGAAACCGCACGCCCGATGCGCTGGGGGTTGGTGGTAAGCAAATCGTCGCCGATTATTTGTATTTTTTTGCCGAGTTTTGAGTTGAGCTCCCTCCAGCCCGGCCAGTCGTCTTCGGCAAGCCCGTCCTCTATTGAAACAATTCTGTATTTGGAACAAAGCGCGGAGTAGAAGTCGGCAAGCTCGCCCGCATCCATCTTCCTTTCGCCTAACAGATAGATTCCGTTTTCATAGAATTCGGAAGCTGCGGCGTCGATTCCGATTGCCGCTTCTTTTTCATAACCCGCCTGCGCCATTGCCTGCGTTAGCAGTTCGAGCTTTCCTTCCGCGCCCACTTGTGGTGCGAAGCCGCCTTCGTCCCCGACAAGAGTTGCAGTCGCTCCATATTTCTTTTTCAGGATTGTTTTGAGGCAGTGGTATATTTCTGCGCCCATTTGCAGGCCTTCGGCAAAACTTTTAGCGCCGACGGGCAGCACCATTGTTTCCTGCACGTCGTGTTCCATTCCCGCGTGCCTCCCGCCGTTCAACACGTTCATTTGCGGGCAGGGCAGCACCCAATTATGGCCGCCGTTGCGTTTCCCGTGCTTTTGCTCGTGCAGTGTGTGAATGTAATGGTAAAGCGGCGTCTCGTTCATCATCGCGGCCGCCCGTGTTGCCGCCGCGCTTGCGCCGAGAATCGCGTTTGCGCCCAAGTTGGTTTTGTTTTCCGTTCCGTCGAGTTTCAACAGAAGCGCGTCCAGCTCGTTTTGCCCGAAAACGCTTTTTCCAACCAACGCGCGGCGTATTTTTGCGTTGATGTTGGAAACGGCCTTCAGCACTCCCTTGCCGCCATAGCGTTTGCCTCCGTCGCGCAGTTCGCACGCCTCGTGGGTTCCGGTTGACGCCCCGCTTGGCACGCCAAACGTTGCGGCAACGCCGGATACGGTTTGCAGTTTAGCTTCTATCGTGGGGTTGCCGCGCGAATCGAGGATTTCGCGGCCGGTTATTTTTTTTATCGCGTCTGGGGAAGCCAATTTCAAACACCGATGCAATGCGCGTGAAAGCCCGGCTGCAAAAACCGCAACCGCCGCTTTCCAGTAATTGTCATACTGTTGATTGTTTTTTGAATGCGCCTTTGTAGCTTGACGCGCCTTTCATTTCGTCGAATATTATCTGGCAAACGCGCGTGCCCGGCGAAAGCTGCAGCACGAATGGCGACATGTTCATTATTTCAAGCACCTGGTTGTTGTCCACGCCCGGCTGCACCAAACTCGAGCTCACGTGCACAAGCAGGCCCATGCGCGCGAACCTGCTTCTTCCCTCAAGCCTCCCGCAGATGTCCGCGGGCAGGCGTATGCGCTCCCGCGTCACGCCAAGCACGAGCTCGCCGGGGGCGATCGAAATGGATTTTCCATGGGCTATTTTTGCGACGTGCGTTTTTTGCTGGAATTCCTTTGAGAAATAGGCCCGTTCGCCGACCCTCATTTTTTCGCCGCGGCAGCCGTTGCCGAACACGCGGAACTGCGCGCCGAGCCGCAGGTCGACGGAACAGCTTCCCACGTTTTTGGCTTCAAACGGGGTTATGCCGATTTTCCCGCTTTTCACGGCCTTCAAAATCTCGCTTTTCGACAAAATCATGCAAAGAGCACCAAAAACCTACAAACCCGCGGTCAGCGATGCGGGGCGTTTGCCTTTCCTCCCGCGAACCCGCGTTTTGCCTTTAAAAACCCAAAACGCCTCTCTTGACGAAAAGACACTAATGCGCCTTTTAAAACTACGTGAAAAACTGTGAAAAACGGGGGCAAACGCGCGTGCACTCCCCCAAACCTGATTACCGGAAGTGCGGGGTCCCCCCCTTTTGCCGGTTCGTGCGTTTGCGTTTTTTGTGTTTTTGGGGCTTCGTGCGGGGGGTTGGGCGTGTTGGGCGCCAGGGCTGCAAGCGGCCGTCAAGTCCAAGGTTTAAGAGCGTTGCCCGCCTTTGTTTGTTGTTGCAATCGTGTGCGGGGCGCGTTGAAAATGGCTAAATTCGTTTGTTCCAACTGCAAATTCAAGTTCGAGGCTCCGGAGGCCCAGGTTTGCCCGCGGTGCACGAGCAAGCGCATCGAGCGCTTGGCGGAAAAGGCCGCCGAAAAGCCCGCCGCGGGGGCGGCGCGGGCCGGGGCTGAGAAGCCTCATTTCTACTCTTCGCAGATTCTGGGCGAGAGCAAGGACAGCTGGAAGAGCTTCCACTCGCAGGAAGTCGCCGCCTGCCCGGAGTGCGGGGGCAAGGAATTCGAGTTCAACTGGAAGCACAAGGAAAAAATTTGCAAGAAGTGCGGGACCATCCTGAACATCCCGCGCCGCGGCGCATAAGCAACGCAAGCGCTTTGGCGCCAAGCCCTTCAAACGGGCCAAGCGCGTTGTTTTTCCGCTATTCTTTCCGCGGCCGCTTGAGCGAGGCGCCAAGCGAGAAGAGTATTACCGCGATTATGAAGAATATCGCGTCGCGCGCTTGGGAGAGCAGGTCGGCGCTTATGCCGAAACTCCAAAGCCGCCAAAGCTCGAAGCCAACGGCCGCAAGGCCGCTTGCCAAAAACACGTCGCCCCACACCGGCGTCGGAACGCCTTCCTCGAAAAAGCCCATTGCGCGCAAACCCCCGTTATCCTGGTTAATTGTTCGTTTTTGCTGTTTTAATTGATTGCGGGTGTTACGCGGCGGGCTGGTTTTGCCGGCGCGTTTGCCAATCCGGGCGTTGAAGTGCGGGCGCAAACTGCGGCTTGGGCAACGTTTAAGTTTGGTTCGTTCTCTTTTATGCATTGTTTTCGGGCTGGTTTGCATGGGTTTTGGGAAGCGCGGGCAGGGCGCGTTTGAATACATCCTGTTGATTGGCGGGCTTTTGATGGTTGTCGCGATAATTCTTCTTAGCGTGCAAACCGTTTCCAGCACGTCCATTTCCCAGGTGGGCAAGTATTGCCCGCCCACGGACATGGGCCAGTTTTCTCAAGGGTTGGCGGGAAGCTGGCACTTCGACGAAGGCGGCGGGACAGTGGCTGTCGACTCAAGCGGAAACGGGAACAATGCCGTTTTGGTCGGCAACACCAATCCACCCAACTGGGTTCCGGGGGTAATGGGGCAAGCGGTCGGTTTTAGCAGCGCCAACGGGGCGCGGGTGTGGATACCGTACTCGGCGTCCCTTGTAATAACGCAGCAAATCACTTTCGGGGGGTGGATGTACAAGGACAATTGGCAGACCGCCCCGGCCAAAGCCAATTATTTGGTTTCAAAGCGGCAGAACGGCGGCTATGGCATACGCGTAAGCGCTACGGCAATAGAGGCGTGGTTGTATAGGAACGGGGGGTATGCGACGCCGTATCCGTCGTTTTCAACAACCGGGTTGGCTGCGGGGTGGCATCACATTTTCGCCACGTACGACGGCAGGTATACGAAATTGTACGTTGACGGCGACCTCAAGGCCACAAACGACGCTGGGGGGCAATACGCAATCGCCTATTCCGCTCCGGGCGATTCGGTGTTCATAGGCCACGATGCGGACGGCAACAACGACAATATTCCGGACACGGCCAACGGCGATTATTTCGACGGGAAAATCGACGAAGTGAAAATCTATTCCCGCGCGCTTTCACAGGCGGAAATCCGGGCGGACATGACCTGCCTTCCAAGAAAAGGGATTTGAGGGGGCTTGCGGGCAAAGGGGAAAATAATAACCTATTAATTACCGCCGTTGCCTAATCAAAATTAGCCCGCGTTTTAGTTTTTGCCAAATCCGACCCGTTTTTTCTTTGTGCCGAAGGTAAACTGCCGAAATGGAAAAACTTCAAAAATTGCTCAAAGGCACCGACACGCTCAAGCGCGGCTTCGCCAAAATGCAGAAGGGCGGCGTGGTGATGGACGTCACAAACGCGGCGCAGGCCAAAATCGCGGAACGCGCGGGCGCTGTCGCGGTCATGGTGCTCGAGCGCGTGCCCGCGGACATACGCGCGGCCGGCGGCGTGGCAAGAATGGCCAACCCCGCGAAAGTCAAGGAAGTGCTCAAGGCGGTAACGATTCCGGTGATGGCAAAGGCGCGCATAGGGCACTTTGCCGAGGCGCAGGTGCTTGAATACCTTGGCGTTGACATGATTGACGAATCCGAAGTGCTCACGCCCGCGGACGAGCAGTTCCACATCGACAAGCGCAAGTTCAAGACGCCGTTCGTGTGCGGGGCGCGCGATTTGGGCGAGGCACTGCGCCGCATAAACGAGGGCGCGGCCATGATCCGCACCAAGGGCGAGCCGGGAACCGGCAACATCGTCGAGGCCGTGCGCCACATGAGGAAAATGAACGCGCAAATAGCCGAACTCAAAAACTTTTCCGACGCCCGGCTGGCGCAAAAGGCGCACGAATACCGCGTCCCACCGTCGCTTGTAAGGGACGTCAAGTCGCTTGGCAGGCTGCCCGTGGTCAACTTCGCTGCGGGCGGGATCGCAACGCCGGCGGACGCGTCGCTCATGATGCAGCTTGGCGCGGACGGCGTGTTCGTGGGAAGCGGCATTTTCAAGTCCAATGACCCGCTGAAATTCGCGCGCGCGATAGTCGAGGCGGCGACGCATTACGACGACCCCGCCCTCGTGGCCCGCGTGTCCGAGGGACTGGGGGAAGCGATGAAGGGAATCGACATCCGCGATATGGAGCCAAAGCACCGCATGCAGGAGCGCGGGAACTGACCGGGCCGGCGAAAAAAATCAGTGGCCCGCGCCCAATTCATCCAAGATTTCTTTTGTCGAATAACATTTTATGCGGCCGTTCCTGACGCGGCGGTCGTGGCTCCACAATTCGGCCCCCACGGCAAGCGCGCAGGCAACGTACGCCTCGTCTTTTTCATCCGAAACGAGAAATTTTGCCGCGCGCCGGTATGCCTCAATCTCTTTTGCTTCAACGAACGCAACGCGCGAGAGCAGGATTTTGGAAAGCGAAAGCGCCTCATCCTGCCGCAGCCCGCTGCGCACGACGAGCTCGCCGAAATATTTTTGGAATTCCTCAAGCAGAAAGCGCGGTGCGTAGAGCCCGAGGCGCCTGTCCACCCAAAGCCGCCTCGTTGCGCCGCCTTTCAGGAACGCCGAAAACAGTATGTTTGCGTCAACCACCAAGCGCAAGGCCAGCACCCTTCCATTTCTTGGCGACGCCCCGGTCTGCGGCAAGCGCCAGTTCCCGCACGTCCGCCTCGGTGAGCTTGCTTTTCGAAGCGATTTTTTCCGCGGCCTCCAATTCGTCAATCTGCTGTTCGAGTATCGAACGGACCACCGATGACCAGCGCACGCCGCGGAAGCGCGACATCCTCCGCCTCAGCTTATCGGGCACGGAAAGAGTTAAACTTACCATTTACGTTCACCAACGTAATGCTTACGTTTTTGAATAAAAGGCTTTTGATTAAATTTTGCGCGGTGCAAACAAATCCGGAGCATTTTTATGGCCACAACGGGCGTCATCGCCGTGCAAGGCGCGGTTTCCGAGCACGTTTCCGCATTTCAACTCGCGCTTTCAAACCTCGGCAAAAAAGGGGAAGTGATTTGGGTGAAAACCCCAGCGCAACTCGCGCAATGCGATTGCATTGCAATCCCCGGCGGCGAGTCCACCGCGATTTCGCGCCTTTTGCAAAAAGCCTCGCTGTTTGAGGAAGTGAAAAAACGGGCATCAGCAGGCATGCCAACCCTTGCCACATGCGCGGGCTTCGTGCTTGTTGCGAAAAAAGGCGACGGCCAAGTCGCCCAAACCAAGCAAAAATTGCTGGGGCTTGCGGATTTCCAAGTCGAACGCAACGCATTCGGCCGCCAGAAAGACAGCTTCGAATCCCCCGTGCGCCTTTCTTTTTCCCAAACGCCGTTCAACGGCGTGTTCATCCGCGCGCCCGCCGCGTCAAAAGTATGGGGGGCCGCCAAGCCAATTGCCCGCGTTGTTTGGGAAGGGAAAGAAAAAATAGTCGGCGTGCAGCAGGGCAGAATCCTCGCCTTCGCGTTTCACCCGGAATTGTCGGGCAGCACGCTTGTGCACGAATATTTTTTGCGCGAATTCGTTTTTTGAACAAATCAGCCATGGTGTGCTTGTTCACTTGCCAGCTTTTATTTTCGCCGCCCAAGCGGGGGGGCGTGCCGCTTATTGCGGGCACGCCGCGGCAAGCGTGTTGGTGAGCAGCATGTTCGCGTCGTCTTTTGCCGGCACGATGTACTGCAAAAGCGTCTGGTTCGAGCTGCAAAGCATGTAGACGTTCACCGTTTCGGTCGTGCCCACGAGCTGGCGTTCGTAGATTATGGGCCTTCCGCCGAGTGATACCGGCGTTTTCCCCGCGGGGTACGTTTGGGGCTGGCCGAGGTTGAGGGCTTTGAACGAGTACCCCACGTATCCGTCGGTGCGCGGGGAAGTGCAGGAGAACTCGCGGCGGTAGTTCAGGCTGTTCTCATAGCACGAGAACGACTGGTTCAGCACGTTCTTGATTATCTTTTCCACGCTAGCCTTGAGTTCGGCCATCAAAACGCTCGTGTTCTTCGGCACCGGCGTCGCGGTCCCGTTCAAGTCGATGTTCTCGTTGCATTCGGTAACGTTGTGCGCCGACCGGCTCTCCCATTTCCCGTTGACGCACTCGTACCACGTCTGCGTCCCGCTCCAAATACCGACACACTGCCTTTCCTTTATGGCGCCGTTGGCGCACGGGGCAGGCGTGGGCGTTGCCGCAACCGGTTCGCACCACGAATAGGAGCCGAGGCACCTCAGCATGTTTTTCGCGGTTCCCGCCGGGCACCCCCCGTCGGGCACAAGCGAATAGCCGCCTTGTTTCATGGAATCGGCGGAAGACGCGCAGCAGTTGTAATCCGATTTTCCGAAGCACTGCTGCTTCAGTTGCCCGTAGTAATCCTGCGGCATCAGCGCCCGCTGCGCGGCGAACGCGAGGGCTATTGCAATGCAGGCGACAACGGCGTACAAAAGCAAGTTGGGCGTCTTCCGCGGCGCCGCCGGTTTTTTCCCCCCGTTTTCGGCGGCTTTTTCCGACTGCGGTTTTTGGTTTTCATCCCTTCGCTTCGAACCGTTTTTTGCCAAAGAAAAACACCCCTTTGTCCAAACATCATTGCTGCACTTGCTTTTTGCAGCACCTGCTTGTTTCGACGATTTGCATTTCGCAGGCGGTTTCCGCGGCGTCGAATCCCCCGCGGCACGGCACCGCGGCGCCGCAGGCGGTCGAATACGTTTCCGCGCAGCGCGAGCGCCAGATTATCCCGAGGAACATGTCCGCGCACTTGTCAAGCGACGTTCCGCTTGGGCACTTTGGGCACGAGAAGAGGCCGAAGCCCGCGTCGGTCGTTTTTTTGCATTCCAAAGCGGAGGATGCGGTTTTCGCAAGCGATTTTTTTTCATAAACCGCGCTTCCCGCGCATTCAGCGGGCGCGGTCGCCCCGCAAAATTCGCGGGATTCGAACGGCGCGGGCGTCGGAGTCGGCAAAGCGCAAACGGGCGTGCAGCTGTTGCACACGCCGTCGCCGGAGCAGGTGGTGTTGCATGCGGACACGAGCACGGTTCCCGCGGGGCACGTCGAATTGGACCCGCAGGCGGCCACGCTTTCCCACGAGCAGTCCGCGTGCCTGAAGCCGCGGTGGTCGGGGCCGTAACAGGCCCAGTCGGCGTTGCAGTAGTTGATTGAAGAAGCCTGGCTCGAACTCGTAATCGCCATTCCCGTGATTTTTCCCGGGGTTTCAAGCGCGCCCGCCGCAACGGCGACAAGCGCCGCGCAAACGATGGCTGAAAAAAGCGCGTTCTTCGCATTCATGATGCCAATTGAACGCAAGGCGCGATTTAAAACATTCGTTGGGGGAAACAAAAAAATAGCGGGGGTAGGATTTGAACCTACGGTCTCCGGGTTATGAGCCCAGCGGGCACTCCTGGCTACCCTACCCCGCTTTTTGCAAAAAGCGATTGCTGAAAAAGAGCGGAAATTATTCTGCCAAGGGCGGTTAATAACGGTTTTGCAAAGCGGCGCGGGCAAAATCAGGGGGCAAGCGGCTTTGCTTCGGGGGGCTTCAGGAGCAGATGTTCTATCTGCTTTATGCGCTGCTCGGTTTTTTTAAGCGCGTTCGCGGTGTCCTCGAATTTCAGGTTGGACTTGCACGCGGGGCAGCGGAAGCGGTTTTCCATCGCCTCGTCGAAGCCAAGTTGCACGCAGCCCTTCCGGCAGTTGTAAGTTTGCGCGCCGTCCCCGGAGGTCTTCTGGCGCAGGAGTTCGGAATACTCCCTGCGTTTGCTCTGCAAATAGTTCTGCGTCGCGCGCTCGTGGTTTATGCGCCACGTGTACGTGAACCAGCCGTTGGTCATGTTCTTGTCGCGGTTGTACTCCACGATGCCGTAGCTGTGCAAATGGTTCAAAATCGAGCGCACTTCCGCGAGCTTCAGCTTCGTGTCCTGCTCGATGTACTCGTCGGTAGCGCCCTCGCCTATGCATTCGGCGATGCGCAGCGCGTCGGGGCCGCCGATTTCGGAAACGTAGTTTTTAACAAGGAGGGACAGGGCCTGCCTGTAACCCGCGCTTGCGGGGCTCTGGGGCTTTATCGCGGCTGCCGCGATCGCGGCCGGCAGTTTCCGCATTTTCGACGCGGGCAGTTTCAATGAACGAACACGGGTCGCGGA
>DAHXMR010000245.1 GCA_027371655.1 Microcaldota archaeon | reverse complement strand
GACCTTGGTGCCCTGGATGCGCGCGTCGATTTTGGCCTGCTTCAATTCCGTGAGCACGGGCCCCGGCGCGAGGTAATTTTCAGCGGAAGGTCAGGCATAGCCACCCATCCTAAAGCTCCGCACGAATACGTCGTTGAAGTGGGTGACGACTATAAAATCAAGAATGTTTTCGGAAAACACGTCGAAACCGGCCATTACGCCCACAAACAACCTCCCGAACCTGCGGGACAGCAGGTGTTGGTTGTACGCTCCGGCGACAGGATTTGGCACCTTGCGGACCCCGCGGGCCTTTCGCCAAAGAAAAAACGCGAAATCATCGCATACTGGAACAACAAACCGCGCTGACGCTTTGAAACGCGGTTTCGCGCGGCATAAAGTTCACAATCCTCAGCGCGAGCATTGGTCATTCGTCCGGCGCGGGCATTACTTCCGAAAACTTGCCGTCGTGCAGTATTACCAGGCTTTGCGGGTTGTTGTGCACGGAGCTTCCGCGTGCCACGCGGCGGGATGAATCGACCGTCCATTCCACGCCTGCAAGCGCCTTTGAGCCCTTTGGGGGGACAAGTTTTTCGAACAAGTCTTTCTCGCTCCCTGTGGGGGGCATGAACCGCTCTCCCTTGTGGGTGATTTGGACTTTTACGGAAAACCCGTTTTGTTTTGCCGCGTCGATTGCCCACCCAACGCGCGGGCGGATTATGCCGAATGTTTTTTCGCGCATCTCCGCGGCCGAAAGCCCGCGCGCCCGGGGGGCGTTCTTGAACTCGCGGTAAAGACCGGCAAAGTGGTGCGAGTCAAGCGAAAGAATCAGTTGATGAAGCCCCTTGGTCCGCCTTACAAGCTCGGCTTTTGAAGGCACGCCGCCGAGGTTCCAGAAGGAATTGATTTTTGCGCCGGGAAGGCGATTTTGCACCACGCGCGTTATTTCGTCGAGGTTTTCGTGGTCCAGCGGGTTTCCGCGGCAGGTGTAGCTGACGGAATACTGCTTACGCCAGCCCGGCGTGCCATCCGCCCATTTGCCCAGCCCCGCTTGCTTCAATTCCGCAAGCCTGCGGTCGAGCTTTTTGGGGCCCATGAACTTGCGTTCAACCGGCAAATCCCCCATCGCGCACTGGCGGCACTGGAATTTGCACCCGCGGACCGGCTCTATGATGA
Organism: Microcaldota archaeon; assembly: GCA_027371655.1. Next base: position 188 of record DAHXMR010000245.1, on the reverse strand, counting down.
TGTTGGGCTTTACCGTGTACTTGCTCGCAAGCGAGGGAAGGTGAAAGCGGCCCATAACTAAGGAAACGCGCTTGAAGCCATAAATTGGTTTTGTTCGCCGGGCGCCGCCCGTTGGGCGGAAGGAAAGCGGGCCATTCACATAAGGTGAACGGAACGTTTATAATCTGTGAATAACCTATTCATGGTTT
>DAHXMR010000243.1 GCA_027371655.1 Microcaldota archaeon | reverse complement strand
CTCTCCGACCTGCAGAAAACCGGGTAATGCGGGCACGGCCCGGGCACTATCCGGTTAATCAATAGCTTTTTCAAACAGGAAAACCCCACCGCTATGTTGAGGCGCTGGGCGTCGCGGCCCATGGTGCGGTTGCTGCCCTCGGGAAGCACGTATACGGGCTGCCCTGAAAGTTGTCCTTGCTGCATTTTTCACTCCACCTCTTGATAGAAAAATTTTTTTTGTGCGAAAAAGCGCTATTGCCCCAAAAAATAACGCGGCATCCGTTGGGATGTGGCTGCTGCCTGAAACCCGCGTTATCCCCTGCGGTAAGCGGGGGTTGCGTTAAAAACAGCGAGATTTGCCTGCTTTATTTAACGGCGTGAGGAATTAAATTTTTTTCGTTCCCCCCTCTATACGACGGGGGAGACGAAAACCACGGTGTCCCCGCGCAAAAGCACGGTTCCCAGCTTCCTTTTGAGCTCTCCGTTTTTGAGCTCCTCGCCGTTTTCGATGACGAGGTTCATGTGAACGTCGAAGCTTGCAAGCGTCCCGCGCACTTCCACGTCGCCCTTGAGGCGCACGAGCACGTTGTTGGAGAGCGCGCTGTTCAATATGTCGAAAGGCCTTTTTTCAGTCATTTTCAGTTACCCACTCCTTTTTTCCCCAAAATTCCGCGGGGAGAAAAACAAACGCGAAGAACGCCATTCAACTGCGTTTTCCGAATATGAGCTCGATAATTGTTTGCAAAAACCCTTTTTTAACACCAGTTGCCTCCGACGGCAGGGGGGTTCCGGCGATTTCGCTTGCCAGTTTTTTCATTGCGATGGACGCGGGGCAGCCCGGGCTTTTCAATATTACCGGGATTTGCAGCGCGGTCGAGCGCCTGACCTCGATGTCCTCGGGGATTTCGCCCAACAGCTTGAGCCCAAGCAGGCTTTCGACGTCCTCGCGCTTTATTTCCGCGGGGTCGCGCAGCACGCGGTTCGTCACAAGCCCCGCGATTTTCAGGCCCGCGCGCTCGGCGAAGTTCTTGACCTTGAGCGCGTCTGCAAGCGCGGAGGGCTCCGGCGTGCTGAGTATGAGGACTTCCTTGGCGCTTTTGATTATGGTTTCGCAGTTGTTGTCCAATCCCGGGGGCGAGTCCATTATCACGTAGTCGGCGTTCGCGGACAGTTCGGTTATCGCGTCGGCGAGCCTGCCGAAGTCGAGTTTCTTCACCTTTTCCGCGGACAGCCCGCTTGGCACGTATTTGAGCTTGTTGGGCCCCTCGTAGACCGCGTCGCGGA
>DAHXMR010000242.1 GCA_027371655.1 Microcaldota archaeon | reverse complement strand
CCCGCGAGAAAAAAGCAGGCGGCAATCGACTCGATAAAGCGCGAGCTTGAGGAAGTGCTTCCGAAGATGGGCGAGTTCGAATCGCGCAGGCTGCAAACGCGCACCAATTATGATTTGGAAATGATCGAGGAGCTTGGGTTTTGCAACGGGATTGAAAACTATTCGAGGCACTTCGACGGCCGTGCCCCCGGCAGCCCGCCTTATTGCCTGCTCGACTATTTCGGGGACGATTTCCTGCTTGTGATAGACGAGTCTCATGTGACCCTGCCGCAAATCGGGGCGATGCACAGCGGGGATTTTTCGCGCAAAAAATCGCTTGTGGACTTCGGGTTCCGCCTGCCAAGCGCGTTCGACAACCGGCCCTTGCGTTTTGACGAGTTCGAAAAGTACATGAAGAACACGATTTTCGTGTCGGCAACGCCCGCTGAATACGAGTTGAAGCACAGCGCGCAAATCGTCGAGCAACTGGTGAGGCCTACGGGCATCATTGACCCGGAAATAATCGTGCGGCCCGCACAGGGGCAGGGCGACGACTTGGTGAAGGAAGCCAAGAAAGTTGCGGCAGCCGGCAACCGCGTGCTTGTGACAACGCTTACCAAGAGGCTTGCCGAGGACTTGGCGGAATACTTGTGCGAGCAGGGAGTGAAGGCGAGGTACTTGCACTCGGAAATCACCACGCTTGAGCGCATCGACATACTGCGCAGGCTTCGCTTGGGCGAATACGATTGCCTTGTCGGGATAAACTTGTTGCGCGAGGGCTTGGACTTGCCCGAAGTCGGCCTTGTGGCAATCATGGACGCGGACAAGGAGGGATTTTTGCGCTCGACAACAAGCCTGATACAGACGATGGGCAGGGCGGCGCGCAATGTTGAAAGCAGGGTAATCCTCTACGCCGAGCACGTTACGGATTCGATGAAGCGCGCGATGGACGAGGCCAACCGCAGGCGCGCGTACCAAGTGGAATTCAACAGGAAGCACGGCATCACCCCCAAGAGCGTGGAGAAGAAAATCGCGCAGACGGAGGAAAAGGAGGCCGAGGCGCTGCATTTGACGCGCAGGGAATTCGTCCAGCGCCTTATCGAGCTTGAGACGGAAATGAAGAGGGCGGCCGAGGATTTGGACTTCGAGCGCGCAATCGCGCTGCGCGACAAATTGTCCGAATACCAAAAAATGCGCGAAGGGGAGTTTCCCGCAAAAGCAACTGCGGCTGCCGCGACTGCAAAGGCTAAGACGACTGCCGCAAGTAGCGCGGCCAAGGCTGCAAAGGCAGCTACTGAAGCTAAGGATGCAACCAAAACTAAAACCAACACGGCAAGAACTGGAACTGCAAGGAAAAAGGGTTGATTTGAAGAATGGAATCGCAGAGCATTGTGGTGCGCGGTGCGCGCGAGCATAATTTGAAGGACATTGACGTTGACATTCCGCGCAACAAGATTACGGTGATTACGGGGGTTTCGGGCAGCGGCAAGAGCACGCTTGCGTTCGACACGATTTACGCGGAGGGCCAGCGCCGCTACGTCGAGTCGTTGTCCGCGTATGCGCGGCAGTTTTTGGGATTGATGAACAAGCCCGACGTTGATTCCATCGAGGGGCTTTCGCCCGCGATTTCCATCCAGCAGAAGGCGGTTTCCAACAACCCGCGGTCGACCGTGGGCACCATAACGGAGATTTACGATTACCTGAGGCTGTTGTTCGCGCGCGTGGGCACTCCCCATTGCCCCAAGTGCGGCAAGAAAATCGCGGGCACGACCGCGGAGGCCATCGTGGAATCGCTTTTGCGCGAAAAATCCGGGCCCCTGCAGATACTTGCACCGATTGTGCGCGGGAAGAAGGGCACGTATGAATCGCTTTTGCAGAAATTCCGCGACGAGGGGTTCTCGCGCGGAAGGGTGGACGGCAAAACCGTCGAGCTTGAGGAGGACGCGATTGCGGGCTTGAGGCTTGCCAAGTACGAGAAGCACGACATCGAAATAATCGTGGACCGCATGCAGGCGGAGGAGGCGGACCGCACGAGGGTGCAGGACGCGGTGGAAACCGCCTTGAAAATTTCGGAAGGCGGCCTCGTGGTCGCCATCGCCGGCGATAAGGAAACGCTTTTTTCGCGCAACAACGCGTGCAGCGATTGCGGGATTTCAATCGAGGAAATCCAGCCCCGCCTTTTTTCGTTCAACTCGCCTTTCGGCGCGTGCCCGGAGTGCAACGGACTGGGCTTGAAGCAGGAATTCGACCCCGACCTCATCATTCCCGACAAAAGCAAGAGCCTCATCGACGGGGGAATCGCGCCGTGGAACAACCAGTTCCGCTCGTTCCGCATGCAGGCGCTTTACTCGGTTGCCAAGCACTACGGGTTCGACCTCTACACGCCGATTGAAAACCTTTCCAAGGAGCATTTGAAGGTATTGCTTTACGGCTCGGAGGACAAGGACATCAAATACGACTACAAGGCGCAGAGCACGAACGCGAAGTGGAGCTACGAGGGCGGTTTCGAGGGCATTGTCCCCCAGCTCGAACGCCTGTACGCGCAAACCGAGTCGGAGTACCGGCGCGAGGAAATGCAGAAGTACATGCGCCAGCGCATGTGCCCCAAATGCAAGGGGAAAAGATTGAAGCCCGAGGCATTGGCGGTGAAAATCGCGGGAAAAAGCATCATAGACGTTACGGATTTGCCGGTGAGCGACTGCCTGGATTTTTTCAACATCCTTGAATTCTCGGAAAAGGAAAAAGTGATTTCCAAGCAGGTTTTGAAGGAAATCAACGCGCGCCTGTTGTTTTTGCACAACGTGGGCCTCACCTACCTCACGCTTTCACGGCAGGCGGGCACCCTGTCGGGCGGCGAGGCGCAGCGCATCAGGCTTGCAACGCAAATAGGCTCCCAGCTCACCGGAGTGCTTTACGTGCTTGACGAGCCGAGCATCGGGTTGCACCAGCGCGACAACAAAAAACTCCTCGATACTTTGAAGCGCTTGCGCGATTTGGGCAACACCGTGCTCGTGGTCGAGCACGACGAGGAAACAATCGAAAGCGCGGACTACGTGATTGATTTGGGCCCTGGCGCGGGCGTGCACGGTGGAAAAGTTGTTGCAGCGGGGACTCCGAAGGAAATCGCCGCCAACAAGGATTCGCTTACTGGGGCATATTTGCGCGGGGAGCGCGCAATCAAGGTGCCCAAAAAGCGCCGCGAATTCTTCCACAAACTGTGGGTGAAAGGCGCGCGGGAAAACAACCTAAAGGGAATGTCTGTCGGGTTCCCGTTGGGCGCGTTCACCTGCGTGACCGGCGTGAGCGGGTCGGGAAAAAGCTCGCTTGTCATGGACGTGTTATACAAGGCGCTTGCCCGCAGGTACTACAATTCAAAGGAAAAGCCGGGGGAGCACGACTCGATCGAGGGCACCGGGTTTGTGGACAACGTGATTCTGGTGGACCAGTCGCCCATCGGCCGCACCCCGCGCTCCAACCCCGCAACATACACCGGAGTTTTCACTCCCATAAGGGAACTGTTTGCCGCCACCCCCGACGCACGGGCGAGGGGGTTCGATGCGGGCAGGTTCTCGTTCAACGTGGCAAAGGGAAGGTGCGAGGCATGCGAAGGCGACGGGGTAATCCGCATCGAAATGCAATTCCTCCCCGACGTCTACGTGCAATGCGAGCAATGCAAGGGAAAACGCTACGACAAGGAAACGCTTTCGGTGTACTACAAGGGCAAGAACATAAGCGAAGTGCTGGACATGACGGTAGAGGAGGGCTTGGAATTCTTCAAGAACATCCCCCAAATAAGCGCGAAACTTGAAACAATACGCGACGTGGGATTGGGATACATAAAACTCGGCCAGCAGGCCACCACGCTTTCCGGGGGCGAGGCGCAGCGCATCAAGCTTGCAGCCGAACTTTCCAAGCGCTCGGGCGGCGACATTCTCTATCTCCTCGACGAGCCGACCACGGGATTGCATTTTGCGGACATAGAAAAATTGCTCGACGTGCTGCACAGGCTTGTGGACAAGGGCAACACCGCGATAGTGATAGAGCACAACTTGGATGTGATCAAGACCGCGGACTACGTGATTGACCTGGGCCCCGAGGGCGGGGAAGCCGGCGGCCGCGTGGTCGCATCCGGCACGCCGGAAGAAATCGCCAAAAACAAGCACTCGCACACCGGCGAATTCCTCAAAAAAGTATTGTAATGGGCAAAGGCAAAAATGGAAAACCCGAAGCTCGAAGAACTCGCGCAGAAGGCGAGGGACGCGCCAAAGCAGCCCGGCGTTTACGTGATGAAAAACGCTTCGGGAAAAATCGTCTACATCGGCAAGGCAAAGAACCTGAAAAACAGGCTTTCAAGCTATTTTCCCACCCCAAAAGACGCGCTGCCAAAAACTATTGAGTTATGCAACGAGGCGGCCTCGATTGAGACAACGGTCACTGACAACGAGGCGGAGGCCCTGATTTTGGAGGCAAACCTCATCCGCGAGAACCGGCCAAAATATAACATCGACTTGAAGGACTCGCACAAGTACGCCTACGTGCTGCTTTCGAAAGAGGAGTTCCCAAGGCTGCTTACGGTAAGAAAGAACAGCGCGGACCAGTTCGCGTTCCAAAAAGAGGGGCTGGAAGGCCGCGTGTTCGGGCCGTTCACCGCGGGCTCCTCGCGCTTGGGCGTGCTTAACGCGTTGAGGAAGGCGTTCGGGTTGCGCACGTGCAACAAAATCCCAAAAAAAGTCTGCCTCAAATACCACCTCAAGCAGTGCTCGGGGCCGTGCGAGCAAAAAATTTCACGGGAAGCATACTTGCAAAACGTGAAAATGGCGGTGAGCGTGCTCAAGGGCGAGACTGGCGGGCTTGAAAAAACCCTGCGCGATGGGATGAACCGCGCGTCGGACAGCCGGGAATACGAGCTTGCGCTTGCGCTGAAAAACCGCCTTGAAGCGGTGCACTACCTTGCCACGCGGCAGAAAATGGAAATGCACGGCGAGGCCGGAAACGAGGATTACATCGCACTCGCGCAAGGGGCGGGAAAGGCGAGCGTTGCGGTTTTCAAGACAATGCAGGGCGTGGTGCGCGAACGCGAACAATACGCGTTTGAAACCATTGCCGAAGACGCGCTCTCCGAATTCCTTTCGCAATACTATTCCACGCACACCATTCCCAACAAGGCGTGGGTCAGCCAAATCCCGCAGGATGCTCCGGCAATTGAGGAATTCTTGGACAAAACGCGGGGCGCGTCCCCGGAATTTTCCATCCCCAAGGGCGAGAAAATGAAATTGCTGGAACTTGTGCAAAAAAACGCAGTGCTGAACTTGGGCCAAGGCGACGACTTGGGCACCGTGGAATTGAAAAAAGCCCTCCGTCTCCTAGTAATGCCGCGGACAATCGAGTGCTTCGACATAAGCACGCTGTTTGGCACCAATTCCGTGGGCTCGATGGTAAGATTCGAAAACGGCAAGCCGGACAAAAGCAATTACCGCAGGTTCAAAATAAAATTCGTCGACGGCCAGGACGACTTTTCCATGATCCGCGAAGTGGTTTACCGCAGGTACTACCGCATCAAAATGGAAGGCGGGCAAATGCCCGACTTGGTGATGGTTGATGGCGGCAAGCCCCAGCTTTCCGCGGCAAAACAGGCACTGGACGACTTGGGATACTCCCTGCAGCCCCTCATTGCCCTTGCAAAACAATTTGAGGAAATTTACTCCCCCGAGCGGCTGGTGCCCCTGCAACTGGACAGGAAAAACGCGGGGTTGCAGCTGCTTATGCGGACGAGGGACGAGGCGCACAGGTTTGCCATTTCCTACCACAAAAAGTTGAGGGCAACGGGCGCGAAAGCCTGAGTGATTACAGCGATAGCCGCCATTAGCTCCAAGACGTATGCAAAGTCTGCGATTAAATTCAACGGCTACCTAAACCAAACAAGATGTAAAATGACCAAGATACTATTGATGCTTGTAATCTGCGCGCTAGTCTATAGCTCATCTGCAAATGCTACTGAACTATACCTACGCTGCCTAGATAGTAGTTCTAACGAAATTGACGGGTGTGAACTCACCCAGTGGATAGAAAATCACCAACTCGAAGATAACGGCACACTATACTCTCAAGTAGATATTTGGATTTTACAAAAAAGTAGACCAAATCGCGTTTCCTTTGAATTCAGACCGCGCGAGTTCCAAACATACAATGCGAGTGGCTTCAAAATAGTAACCCTAGAGGCATCTAACGGGCAACCGAGCACACAATTAGGCGAAACTCCCCTACAAACAATACCTCAAAAAAACTTGGAATACCCCGATAAAAATAACACGATGAAGTTTATTTTAAATTTAAGTGAACAGAACTGGACGCAAATACACATCGTTATCTCATACTCCGTTGAAAAATTCGTAGAACCGTACGGCCAAATTTGGATAATCAATCCTTTGCGCTGCGGCACAACCATCTGGTGCACAGAAGAAAAATACAATTACGTTAAGTTTGCCTCTCACTTCGATCCGGGGTTAGGTAAGATTAACGGCGACCTAAAAATAAACGCGGAACTACCTACTGGAAAAATACCACTATCCCCCGAAGGGTTCTCATTGCTCAATACATCCAACGAACTGTTATGGTTGACGGAATACACCGACAGCGGATCACCACATTACGTGTATTACGAGGACGAACGTATGAACACCGAAGAGGTACCAGTTACTTGGGCAACGATAGGTGCGATTATAGGCGCGCTTATCAGCAGTCTACCAGGTTTACTTAAACACACGATTAGCGTCGTCCCCAAGCTGATAAAAAGAATTAAAGCCGTCACGCGCAAAACAAATAATAAACGGAGGAGAAAACCAAAACGGCAAAGAGTTCTACAACTCCAAAAAGCGGCGCGAAAGCCGCGTTGATTACCAAGGACATGACTTTGGGCGAGGTCGTGCAGGCTTATCCGCAGAGTGCGATGGTGATGCTGAAGTACGGCTTGCACTGCATCGGATGCCACGTTTCCGCGTGGGAAACCGTCGAGCAGGGCGCGCTTGGCCACGGATTGTCCCCAAAACAGTTGGACGACATGGTCAAGGAAATGAACGATGTTGCAAAGGCGTTGGGTAAAACGCGTTCCAAAAAGGCTTGAAGCATAACGCAAAGGGGGTTTGGGCGATCCCCGCCCAAAGTCACGTTTTTAAGTGTTGGAAAACAATTTTTGCATAGGCAATTTTTGTAGGAGGTAGGTGGGAAAAATGGTGCTCGAATGGCTTGTTGGCGCAATCGTGGTAGTGGCAGTTGTCCTCGTGCTTGTGCTTTTCTACTATTACAACAAAATCGTCGTGTTGTCCAACCAAATCGACAACGCTTGGTCGCAAATCGACGTGCAGCTCAAGAGGAGAATCGATCTCATTCCTAACCTCGTCGAATCCGTCAAGGGCGTGATGAAGCAGGAAAAGGAGCTGTTCATCGGCCTTTCGCAGGCGCGCGAGAGCCTTATGAAGGCGGGCACCATGGCCGGCAAGGCCAAGGCCAACAACATGATTACCGACACGCTCAAAACGATTTTCGCACGTGCGGAGGCCTACCCCCAGCTGAAGTCGAACGAGAACATGATGATGCTCCAGGAGGAGTTGAGCGGAACTGAAAGCAAGATTGCGTACGCGCGCCAGTTCTACAACGATTCGTGCCTTGATTTCAACAACGTGATCACCACGATTCCGGGAATGTGGTTCGCGGGATTCACGGGCAAGAACAAGGAAAAGGAATACTTCAAGGCCGAGGAAGCCGACCGCAAGCCCGTGAAAGTGGCGTTCTAAAGCCCCCCGCTTTCCCCCTCTTTCTTTTCAATCGGGGTGGACTTTTGCCTCCCCAAAATTATTTTTTCGATTCTTGCGGTGCGCCAACTTGGAAAAACCCTCCCAAAAAACAGAGCCGGCGCAGCCGGATTTCAGGACGAGTTTCTACGCCGAGATTTCCCGCAACAAGCGCAATTCGGCTATACTGGCGGCCGGCGTGTTCGTGGTGCTGGCCGCGCTCATATTCTTCATGGGCTACATGTTCCTCGGCCCCGAGGAAACGGGGTTCGCGTTCGTCTTGGGCATGATTATCACCCTGGCCTACGTGTTCGGCTCGTATTACTACGGCGACCAAATCGTGCTGTCCTCAACCGGCGCCAAGCCCCTTGACGACCGCACGCCCAAAGGGCGCTACGTGAAAAACACTGTCGAGGGATTGTGCATCGCCGCCGGGATTCCGGTGCCGAAGATTTACGTGATTGAAAGCCCGGAAATGAACGCTTTTGCAACCGGCCGCGACCCCGAGCATTCCTCCATCGCTTTCACAACGTCCATAATCGAAAAGTTGAACCGCGTCGAACTGGAAGGGGTGACGGCGCACGAATTGTCCCACGTGTCCAACTACGACATACGCTTCGGCCTGATTGTCGCGGTGATGGTCGGCCTGGTGGCGATTCTAAGCGACATTTTGCTGCGCTCGTACTGGTTCGGGGGCGGCCGAGGCAACGACCGCAGGGAAGGCGGCAGCGGCGTGGTCGTCCTTTACGTGCTGGGAATAATCCTGGCAATACTCGCGCCGTTCATCGTCAGGGCAGTGCAGGCGTCCATTTCCCGCAAGCGCGAGCTCTTGGCCGATGCCAGCGGCGCAAAGCTCACCCGATACCCCGAAGGCCTTGCCTCCGCATTGGAGAAAATCGGGGGAACAAACAAGGGCAATATGCCGGTGAACGAGGCAGTGTCCCACCTGTTCTTCGTGGACCCGACAAGAACCGCGCTCGACTCCCTCTACGACACCCACCCGCCCATAGCGGAAAGGGTAAAACTGCTAAGGGCGATGTGATTCCCATGGCAAAAGAAGACGTGTTTGAAAAAATCAGGAAAATCGCCAAGGCAAAGAAGTTCACAAGCGCGGACATCGTGAAAATGTGCCGCGAAGTGCGGAAGGAAGTCTACAAGGAAGAATACGGCGAATAAAGCCCCCGTACGAATAACCATAAATAGTTGGAGCAGTCCGTTAATAGTGCCAAAAAGGGATTTGGTGAAAAATGGCAAAAGGCATTGAACCGACGCCCGTTTTGTCGGGAAAGGACGCTGAAAACTTCCTGAAACAGATGCGGGAAGAGGAAACGCATCCCAACGCGCAAAAAGCACGCTTCTTGGAGGAGTGCTTCCTGTTGTATTCCCAGCGCAAGCCTTGATTTTTTGTTTTTTCAACACATCGTGAAATTTGTTGCAGCAGCAGAAAATCCCATCCTACGACCTTACCGCAAGCCGCCTAAACTGCGGCATGTCCCTTGGAGCCTTCGACTGCGGCGACGAAGACCTGAACTCGTTCTTGAAGGAAGACGCCCTCGCTTACCAGGAAAAAGCGCTGGTAAACACCTATGTTTGCTTCCACAAAAACGCGCCCGTGGGATTTTACAGCGTTTGCAGCGACGCCATAAAGCTTGATGAAAGTGAAAAGCTTCAAGCGTTTGGAAGCAAAAAGCCCCACCGGGATTATCCCGCGGTAAAGATAGCCCGCTTGGGCGTCGCTATGGGCGGGCAAAACAGGGGCGTAGGAACGTTCATGGTGAAGCTCGCAATCGGCCAGGCAATAAGCGTTTCAAAGGAAATCGGCTG
>DAHXMR010000240.1 GCA_027371655.1 Microcaldota archaeon | reverse complement strand
GGCGAGTATCGCTATTGCGGCCGCAAGGAGTGTCGCCATTATGTGTTTTTGCTCGGCAAGCTATTTATACGTTGGCTGATTAACTGCCTATATAGGCAAAAGGCGGTTTTGCGGGCGCAAAAACGCCCCGGTTTGCGGGCGCATTCTTTTTTCTTGTTTTGCCCGCGGCAACAGGTGGATTCTCGTGCGGGGGGCGGAGGGGTGTTTCGCCCATCGCAAATCGGATTGCGGGATGTGGGGATTTCTTGGCCGACGTTGACGCGATTGTCGTTTATGGCACGCTTGCGGTTGCATTGGTGCTTGCCGCCCTGGCTTTTTGGGCGAAAAAAATTTCGGACGACTTGGAGCGCAAGCTTTACGACACCGAAAGCAGGGTGGAGCGCTTGCGGGGCCTGATCGAGCGCATAGACTCCGAGCGCAAGGCCGCGGCCGAGGCGTCGAACTCGAAGGTGGGCAGGCAGGCGATGGAGAGGATTTTCTCGGAAACGCTGGACTTCATAAACGCCACGCTTCCGCGCGCAAGGGATTGACTTTCCCAAAAAAATGAAAGGGGGATTTTTGCAAGATGGCTGATGAGATAAGCATTGTTTCGGTGGCGCTTCTGGTTTTTTTCGCCGCGCTTTGCGCGTTCGTGCTGTGGCTTTTCTACCAGTTCCGCCTCAGCGCGCGGCGCAACATGCACGAGGTAACGAAGAAGATGGACGAGCTTGAGCACCAGTACGTGCGCATCAAGCCGGAAATCGACGAGCTGAGGCACGAGCTTGCCACCAAGGTGGACTACAATTATTTGGAGGGCAAGATGCGCCAGCTTGTGGGCATCGTCGCCGCGCGGCAGCCCAGGCAGCAGAAGCGGGAGGCCGTGATTCCAGTGCAGCGGCCGGGAAGGCGCCGGGCGCAGTGAACGACCACGGGCTGGAGCCCGTGGCTTCTCCGTTACAGAGCGGAAGACGCCCCGGGTCGCACGTTGCGGGTCGCTCATCACGCGGTTGCAACTTTTGGTTGCAAATCTTCGGCCGCAGTCGAAGTATGTTAAAACCCGCGGATTCCGCGACCCGTGGTCGTTCAGTAAATATTTTGGGCAAATTGTGCCCGCGCTTTGCTCTTTTTGTTTTTCTTGCTTATTCCCGCTTTGTTTTGCGCTTTTTCTCCCATTCCTTTTCCTGCGCGTGCTCTTTTGCGGGCTTGGAGAGGGTTATGGACATTTTTTCAAGCTCGGACTCCACGTTCCCTGAAATTTTTTCCACGCGCATGAGGTTTTCGCGCGCGCGGTAGGAATAGTACATCGCGGCGGACACGAGGGCGAACAGGAGTATGAGCGCGCCGAGGCCGAACCACACGTAGAACCAGCGCACTTCTACTTGCATTTTTTGGACCGCAACGGGGAGGCCGTCGTAGATGTTGATTGTCGCTGAAACGCTTGCGTCGTATGCGCCTTCGCTTGGCGCGTCAGACCATTTGGCGGTGAACGCCTTGGTTTCGCCGGGGGCGACGTTCTGTTCCGGCGATTCTATTCTCGCCAGTTGCACCCCGTTTTTGTCAACCACCGAGAAAAGGACGGACACGGGGGATTCTATGTTGCCGTTGTTTTTGTAGTTGGCGTGCAGCACAAGGGGCGGCGCGATTTTTTTTGCGCCGAAAAACAGGCTGGGGCTTTCGCCGACGGTTTCCGCAAAGGAGGTGGGCGTTATTTCCAGCGTGCCGTTGTAATCGGGCAGTGGGAGGGCGTATCCTTCGAGCGCGGACACTATGTCCTGCTTGTTCATCTGCTCGTTTCCCTGCGCGCGCACGCGGCCGAGTTTGACCATCACGCGCACGCCGGTGCGCTGGCGCACGTACGAGCCGCTGTCCGCGACGCCTTGGCCGATTCCGACCAGCAAGAGCATTCCGGTTTCGTTCACGAATTGCGAGAGCTGCAAAAGGGAGTACGTGCTGGCGTAGGGCACCATCAATACGGGCTGGTTTCCGGAGTTCAAAAGCGAGCTTTCCAGTATGTCGCCGGGGGTTATCATGGCCTGGCGGGGGATGGTTTTTCCCCTGTTTGCCGCCATGTCAAGCGCGAGGGAGGCGGCAATCCTGCTTGTCTCGAATTCGTCGCGGCCGCCCACGGTTTTGGTCCCCACGCCGGAGAGGCTTGATTGCACGCCGGGGCCCAGGGCGCCGAAGAGGAACACCTGGCCCGGCTTCGTGGAAGAAATCGCATCCAGGGTTTCGGGGTAGAGCGAGCCGGTTTTTTGCGCGAAGAGCACGGGCGCGTCGAGCACGTACGAGAGGTATTTGGCGGAGAGGGCGTCGAATGCGAAGTCGTCGCGCACTATTATCGCGTAGCCTATGCCGCTTTTTTCGGAGGCGATTTTTTCCGCGACCATCTTGGAGAGTTCGCGGTAGTCGGAGAACTGCACCTCGAGGGCGTTGACGTTTGCGGAGCGGATGCGGTATGCGAGGCTCGGCAGCTCGTTGCCCTTCTTAGAGAGCATTATCGCGGTGTCGAATGCCCCGGTGTCAAGCTCGTCGGAAAGCGACTGCATCTGGGGCATGTCCTGCACGAAGCGCACGGGCATGCCGTAGTGCTGGGCGAGTATGGATGCGAGGTACGCGTCGTGCCAGTCCGGAGAAACCGCGACTATGACCGCCTTTTTCCCGGAAAAGTCAAGCTGCATCAAATCGTCGGCGCGTGCCTGCGGCGCGAAAAGCAGAAGCATGATTGCAAGCGCAAAAAAGGCGTTGGTTTTTTTCAAGGCAAATGCACCGGGGTAAAGTTTCTCATCCGAGGTCGTACCAAACGTCGGCGTTGGTTGCGAACGGCCGGGGGAATGAGAGTTCGTAATCGCTTCTAGTGCCGAAGGCGTCTTGCGCATTGTAGTTTACTTGCGCGCAAAATATAATTATGTCTCCGCTTGAGTAGCCGCTTGGCGCTGATTCGTTCGAGTAAAGCGCGCCGATTTTCCAGTTGGAATCGGAGGACTGCATGTAATTGACGGAATTCGCCCCGCACATCGCCTGCGTGCCGGAATTGTAGTTGTTTTCAAGCTTGTCCTTGGTGCCGGAAAGCCCAAGTGCCGCGTCCATCGCGGGCATGTCGGCGCCTGCCGACGCCGCGGCGAGGCTGGTCCAGGTGGGGCTTGAGCCGGCGGGCGTGATGAACACGTTGCCGCTTGCCGTGCGCCTGTTGTAAAGCGAGTTCGAAGACGCGGGGGTTTGCTTTATTTTCGCGGAAATCGTGCCGTAGAACCCGACGTAGTAATCGCTTCCGCCGATGGCGTTCTTGGCCAAGACCTGCAAATTAGGCGGCGGCGATTCGAACGCGAGGGTGCCCGACGTGTCGTTTGCATACGTCGTGTTTACTGTCAGGTTGCCGCCCGGGGAGGAAACGTTTATCCACGCGCCATAATTGTTGTCTCCCGCGCCGCCCGCGTTGCACCCCGTGTCGCTCATTGAAACGTTCTGGCTCGTCCCGTTTTGGAACGAGACCATCGCCCACACGGCGTCGATTGTGCCGCCCGCGCTTCCCGCGCTGGCGTTCACGCAAATCATGGAATTTACCGGCGCCATTGAAACGTTGACGTAGGTGCCGTTCACCAAAATGGGCGGGGTTTGGCCGTCGAATTGCTGGTAAGGCGTTGCGTTCGAGCTGCCGTTTGCCCACATCCTCCACCACACGGTTTTGCCGCCGGCTGCAAGGGGAAGCATGATGGAATAGTTCGCCCACGAGTTGTTGCCCGCGGGGAAGTTGAGCCACGACTGGTTTTGCAGGGTTCCCGTCGCGTTCCATTCGAGCGTGTACTGCTTGAGCCCGGTGTCGTCGGACCAGAACGAATAGAATTTCATCGTGGTGTTGCCGGCAATGGGGTTCGACACGTTCGTGCCGAAGTATCCCGCGGTGTTGTTGTATTGCGGCGCGTTGCTTGACGAAATTTTTATCTGCGGCAAAGGCGACTGCCAGCCCAGGTTTCCGATGGTGTCATTCGCATAAGTCGTGTTGATGGTTATATTGCCGGGC
>DAHXMR010000225.1 GCA_027371655.1 Microcaldota archaeon | reverse complement strand
ACCCCCGAGGCGGCAGGGTTGTGAACACGATGCCCGCCCGCGAATTGTTCGAGCTCATCTGCGAGTACGCGTGGAAAACCGGCGATCCCGGCCTCGTTTTCATCGACGAAATAAACCGCCGCAACCCCACGCCTTTGCTTGGGAGAATGGAGGGCACCAACCCCTGCGGCGAAGTTCCCCTTCTTCCCTATGAGGCGTGCAATTTGGGCTCCATCAATGTGCACAAAATGCTGCTCCAGCCCGGGAAAGGGCACGTTGAATTCGATTGGGACAAGTTGCGCAAAACAGTGCATACCGCCGTGCGCTTTTTGGACGACGTGGTTCAGGCAAGCGTTTTCCCTCTTCCGGAAATAACCGAAGTGGTGCGCGGCAACCGAAAAATAGGCTTGGGGCTCATGGGCTTTGCGGATTTGCTGCTTGAATTGGGGATTCCCTATGATTCAAACGAAGCCGTGGCGTTTGGGGAAAAGTTGATGCGCTTTGTCCATGATGAAGGAGCGCTTGCCTCGCAGGAGCTTGCCGCAAGGCGCGGAAATTTCCCCAACTTCAAGGGCAGCCTGTGGCAGAAGAAGGGCTTGAAGAAAATGCGGAACGCGACAGTAACCGCCATCGCCCCGACGGGCACAATCAGCATAATCGCCGGCGCGTCAAGCGGAATCGAGCCGTTGTTTGCGGTGTCTTTTGTGAGGAACGTTCTGGAGGGCGCCCGCCTGATAGAGGTGAACCCGGTTTTCGAACGGGTGGCAAAACGGCGCGGCTTTTACTCGCAGGAGCTCATGGCCAAAATCGCCAGGGTGGGCAGCGTGCAAAACGTGCCCGAAGTGCCGCACGATGTCAAGCGCGTTTTCAAGACCGCGCAGGACATAGCCCCAGAGTGGCACGTGAAAATGCAGGCGGCTTTCCAAAAATATTCGGACAACGCGGTGTCAAAGACAATCAACCTTCCAGAAAACGCAACGGCCGAAGACGTGAAAAAAGCATATTTGCTTGAATACAAGTTGAAGTGCAAGGGAATCACAGTCTACCGCTATGTCAACAAGGCCTATTGCGGCTGCGATGTTCACCTCATCCAGCACCAAAAAGTCGGGTTTTTCCGCATCCAGCGCCTCGAAGGCGTAATCGAGCCCTTTTTGCGCGCGCTTCTTGTCCGC
>DAHXMR010000211.1 GCA_027371655.1 Microcaldota archaeon | reverse complement strand
CTGCCGGAGAACGGTGTTCCTGGAGGGGGCATCCGCTCCCTTGAGAAAGCGGGCAAGCGGAACAGGAGGTTTCAGGGGATCGGCCCGGTCCTCCACACCCATCCTCAGGAAAAACGCCTCCTTGAGCACGGAAATCAACTGCGAAAGCCCAAGCAGCCTGCCCTCTATGTAGGCCTGGCACGACGATTGGTCTGGATAAGAAGCCATAGCCAATTTTTTTGCGCGCCGACTCTTTTAAACCTATACGAAAAGTGCATGGGCGCCCCCCCGCGCGGACGGCAAACCGCCCCGGCGGGAAACCCGGGCTTCAATGCTTATTAAGCGCAATCGGCACTAAACTTTGAAGGCAACCGCAATTTTTGCAGCATTCACTTGCCGCCAAACCCAAAAGTGGGGAGGCTATTCCGACACATGGTCCTTGAAGCGTTGCTTGAGCCCGAAAGCGCGGTTAAAAACCCGCTCAAAATCACGGTAGTCGCCTTCTTTTTCGTCACCGTGGGAGTGTGGGCCGCGCAGTTTTTCGACCCGTCGTCGGCGGGGCTTATGGCGGTTGTCGCGGTGGCGCTGCCCTCGATGACTATGATAAACGCGCTTTTCTCCTACGAGGAGGGCGAGACCGAGACCGAGGCGCGCGTGCTCCACAGCCGCACGCTTTCCCGCCACGTGAGCGTGCTCATAGTGCTTGTCGCGTACTTCGTGGGCCTTGTGGTGGGCTTCACCGCGTGGTATCTTTTGCTTCCCCACGAGTCGAGCCAAAGCATTTTTTCCGCGCAAATCACGCAGCTTGAGCAGATCCGCGGAAGCTTCTACGGCTTCGCGGTCAAGTACGGAATGGAATACGCGTTCGAGACCATTTTCCTGCGCAACCTCCAAGTGCTCATGCTCATACTTGCCGCGTCCGTGGCGTACGGCGCGGGGTGCATTTTCATACTCGCTTGGAACGCGTCCATAATCGGCGTGTTCCTGGGGGAAATTGCGAAAACCTACGTTTTCCACGCGGCGCCCGAGTTCTCCCTTGCCGCGGGAATCGGCAAGGGCGTGCTTGGCCTTGTTCCGCACGGCAGCTTCGAGTTGTTGGCGTACCTCACCGCCGCGCTTGCCGGGGGCATTTTGAGCAGCTCGCTTGTGAGACGGCTCTACAGGCAGCCGGAATTCGCGGTCATACTCTACGACGTGGCGAAACTCGTGTCGTGGTCCGTGTTCCTCCTCGCCATAGGCGCGGCGATAGAGGGGAACGCGCTTGCGGGCGGGTAAGAAAATAAAATGGAAACGCGACGCGTCCGTGGAGAGGAAACATTGATGCGAAAAGGGCGGGCAGTGTCCGGCAGGAAAGCGCAGGTCAATCTGCGCGTCCTGGTCCATCCGTTTTTCTTTTTGAATAACAAGCAGCGGGGCTATTCGGCGAAGGAAGCCGACGTGCTTTTTGGCGTTTGGCGCAAGGAAATGGGCAAGGCGGCGGAACG
Organism: Microcaldota archaeon; assembly: GCA_027371655.1. Next base: position 1,681 of record DAHXMR010000211.1, on the reverse strand, counting down.
GGGCCATTACTTCGCGTTCGTTTCGGACAATTTGGGCAAGGGGGATTTCAAGCGGATTGAAAGCCACGTTGCAAAAAACCGCGCCGGTTCCCTGCGGGGCCGCGAGGAGAAACTGCTGGCATACGCCCTCCGCAGAATCGGGAAAGAGAAATTGATTTTCGTGCCGGCTGAAGGAATCATAAGTTTCCTAAAGGCGGGGCACCTGCGCGAAAAGGGCATTGTTCCCTCTAAAACGCGCGCCGTGCTGTTCGGGGAAAGAATCGGCGGATGCGTAAAACACCAGCGATATTTGCTGCACGAAGCCGGGATTCCAAGGCAAAACATTTCCATACTGGCGCACAGGAGCGTGGAACCCGAACCAAACGGGATAAGCCCCTGGACGTGGGATGCGATGCTTGCCGAACTCAAACAAAAAGGCAAAAAAAGCGCGCTTGGCGGGGAACACGCGGAGCTTGCCGAAAAACTGGCGGAACTTGCGCGGAACAGCGGCAAATGGAAGAAACGGGGCTACTGAAAAACCGCATCTAGTCCTTTGGCTCTTCGGGTTCAGCCTTTTCGGATTCCCCGCCGAGGATTTGCGACTGCTTCTTGCGGTAGGCGCCCAGAAGGTCGGAGACGATCTTGTCGTAGTCCAAGTCCGCCGCGCCCGCCGTAGTTTGCGCCGGCGCTGATTGAGCCGCGCCGGGCGAAGGCAGAGCCTTGCCGGATAGCGCCTGTTTTTCAACGGCTTCGCGCACCATCTCCGTTACCGCCGCCTGCGAGGGCTGCGCCTCCCCGCCGCCAACGAGCTTCGATGAAAGCAGTGACGCCAGGCGCGAGAGTTCGAGGGGGAAGATTATCTTGTTGCTTTTGCCCTCGGAGATTTTTTTCAGCGAATCCAAGTACAGGTATGCAAGCGTGGTGTCGGACATCTTGCTGGCCGCGCGGTTGAGGATGTCTATTTGAAGCTCGCGCGCCTGCGCCTCGATTTCGACTTTCGCCTTGTACTCCTGCGCTTCCTTGCGCTTGCGCATCGCGTCGACGAGGGCCTGTGGGGGCTCGATGGATTGTATTTCCACCTTGACGCACTGAACGCCCCAGTCCTTTGCCGACTCGGCAAGCGCCTGGTGAAGCTGCGTGTTAATCGTGTCCGTCTGGACTATTATTTCTTCGAGGGAAAGCTTGCCGACCGCGTTGCGGATTTGCGAGTGCACGTTCAGCGTGGCGGCCTGCTTGTAGTCCTGCACGGCGGTGACGGCCTTGAGCGGGTCGATGACCTTCAGGTAGATGACCGCGTCGATTTTGAACTCGATGTTGTCGCGCGAGATTACCGTCTGCGGGTCTATGTCCACGGCCTGCACGCGCAGGTCCACGCGCACGTATTTTTCGAACGTGGGAAAGTGCATGAACCATCCGGGGCCCTCGACGTCCTTGAGCTTGCCGAGGCGGAACACCACCGCGCGCTCGTATTCCTTCACCTCGACCACTTCGGGCCGCAAAACCGCAAGCGCCAAGGCGAGGGCGCCAAGCAGGATGAACAGCCAAAGAGGAATCATGCCGGCGGCTATGCCCGCGAACACCGCGACGACGAGGAAGAGTATTACGAGGAAAATGGTCGACTGCCGGTCCATTTTGTAAAAAACCCTGTTTTGGCGGAAAGCCAACGCGGCAAAAACCGCGTGCGCCAAGCCGCGCATAAGAA
>DAHXMR010000207.1 GCA_027371655.1 Microcaldota archaeon | reverse complement strand
CGAGGAGCGACCCGAATTTGCAATGTGCGACCCGTGGCGATTCGAGATGCTTGCATTGAAGCCACGGGCTTTAGCCCGTGGTCGTTCACCCGCGGTTGAAGATTCGCGAAGGCAATGCTTCGCGATTGCCGTTCGGTTCATCGTTAATGTGTGATTTGCGAATCAAAAAAGAAGCCCGCGTCTAACGGCGTGGGCGGTATCACAAAATGCAGGCAACCGCGTTCGAGGAAAAAGTCTTCAGCGCCGCAAAACGAGTGCCACGCGGCAAAGTTTCCACTTACAAACAGCTAGCGCAAGCAATCGGCAGCCCAAGCGCTTGCCGGGCCGTGGGCAACGCGCTGAACAAGAACCGCGACGCAGGCGTGCCTTGCCATCGAATAGTGCGAAGCGACGGCGCGGTGGGCGGGTTTGCGCGGGGAACGCGGGAAAAGCAAAGGATTTTGAGGGAGGAAGGAGTGCTTATTGTGCGGGGCAGGGTTGTTCCCGCGTTTGTCATCAAGCTTTGACGGAAAAAGGGGCGGTTTTGCATGGCTATTGGGGACTGGTACGATTGGGGTTACGGCGGAATGATGGGCTGGGGCGGCGGCCTGATGGTAGTGTTCATGCTGGTTTTCTGGATAGCCGTAATCCTCCTTGTCTGGTGGCTCATAAAGCAAACCGTGCGCCCCGGCGAAGCCGGCGGGAAAGAGTCTGCAAGGGAGCTTTTGGACAAGCGCTACGCTCGCGGAGATTTGAGCAAAAAAGAATACGAAGAAATGAAGCGAACGCTGGGAAAATAGTTTTGAATTCGGCCAGGCGACTTTTTGGGCTTTTTGCCCGCCCTTAATTCTTCTGCATGCCCGCCCCAAGGGGCAACCCTGTGGGGTTTCCCCTTAGTGCTGGCGACCGCCCAAACCCCTTCCCGTGCGGCGTCCGTTTTGAATTTCTCAATCCAAATTATCCTTTATGCATCGCCGTTATTCCCGTGCGGTCGATTTCCTTTATCCCAAACGGCCTCAAAAGCTCGAGAAACGCGTTAATCCGGTCCGAGTCGCCGGTTATTTCGAAAATCATTGACTTGGGCGTTGCGTCAAGCACCTTCGCCTCGTACACTTTGGCGTAGTTCATCAATTCGTTGCGCGCGGCAAAGTCCTTGACGTGGGTTTTCACAAGGCACGCCTCGCGCGCCACGCTGTCCCCCGTTACTTCAATCACTTTTATCGTTTCGACCAGCTTGTTGAGCTGCTTGGTAATTTTTTCCACCAAGTCCGGGCTTCCGTTCACCGTGATTATCATCCGCGACAATCCGGGCTGCTCGCTTTTGCCCACGGTGAGGGTTTCTATGTTGAACCCGCGGCGCGAGAATACTCCCGCCACGCGCTGGAGCACGCCGAAGTTGTCCTCAACAAGCACCGAAATTATGCGCCTTTGCACTTTTCCCTTTTCTTCCATTCTTTTTGGCACCGCAAATTATTCTCAATCGCAGCCCTTCCAAGGGCAGTTTCCTATCATCGCGCGTGCCGAAACGGTCCCTCCGGGGGGCACCATGGGCAAAACGTCTTCCTCGCAGTCCGTGCGCACGTCTATGACGTACGCGGTTGTGCTTTTCTGCGCCCTCGCAAGCGCGCCGGCAATGTCCGCGGGCTTGGTGACTTTTTCGCCAGCTCCGCCGAAGGCTTCGGCGAGCTTGACGAAGTCCGTGTAGTCGCCCAAGTGCGTGTTGCTGTAGCGCTTGTCCATGAACAATTTCTGCCACTGCTTGACCATGCCAAGCCAATTGTTGTTCAAGAGGAATACCACGACCGGCAGGTCCGCGGAAACAGACGTGCCCAGTTCCTGGCAGGTCATCATCATGCTGCCGTCGCCGGCAACATCATAAACGGTGGACGCGGGCTTTGCCGCCTTTGCACCTACTGCCGCGGGCAGGCCGAATCCCATGGTGCCAAGGCCGCCCGATGAGATAAAGTTGCGGGGGCCGTTTATGCGCAGGTAGTGCGCGGCGAACATCTGGTTCTGGCCAACTTCGGTGACCACGATGCTCTTGTCCGAAAGCGCCTTCTGCAATTCGAAAATCGCCTTTTGGGGTTTTATGGGCGTTCCGGCAAAGTCGAGGCTACAGTCGCAGTTGCGGCGCAGTTGCTCCATCCTTTTGGCCCACTCCGATTTGGCAGTTTTTCCAAGCCGGTTCATTTTA
>DAHXMR010000181.1 GCA_027371655.1 Microcaldota archaeon | reverse complement strand
CTATTTTCGTGTTCATCACGTCGCGGGCGCAAAGCGCGTTCTTCTCCTCTGCCTCCGAGAGCGCGTCGAAGATTTTCTTCGTGTTCTCGTACGAGGGCACCGCCAGGCCCCGCTCCAATTTGGCGATGAGGGACTGGCTGACGCCCGCGCGGTGCGCCAGCTCCACCTGGCCCAAGCCAAGCAGCCTGCGCTTTTTGGCAATCTCCTGCAATTCCGGCAAATACATAAGAAGAGAATAAGGGGGCAAAGGATTTATTCCCGTTGGAATACGTAAAGCCCGCCCTTTTTGGGTTTGCCCTTTTGGGCGGGGAGCTTTTTGGGCAATGGGTGGAATGGGCGCTGGGGGGGTTTGCGGGGTTTAAAGAGCGGCAAGGGTTAAGTAGTGCGCCGCGGTGGTTTTTGAAGCGCACTTGTTACGCGGAGTTTTTGCTTGCCGGGGCGTTTGGAATGAAGCTTGCCGCAAGAATAATTCTTTTGCTGATAGTTCTAGAGGCGGTTATTGCCGCAGTGATTTACTTTTCGTGGTCGGCAAGCGTGGACGAGCACGATCGCGGGGATTTCCTGCGCGAGGTTGAATACCACCGGGAGCATTTCAGGACCACCGAGAATTTGCAGGCGGGGGTCCTGCTTGCCTCCCTTGGCGCCATAGCGTCGGACGCTGGGATGCGGGATCTTTTTGCTGGCGGGAACCGTGCCGGGCTTTTGCAGCACGCGGCCCCGGTGCTAAAGCGCCTTCGGGAAAGCGGCATAAGCATTTTCAACTTCCAGTTAGAGAACGGGACGAACTTCCTGCGGGTAAACAATCCCACGTTGTCAGGGGATGAGATAATGCGCAAATCCCTGCTTGAGGCTAGGGCCGCGGGCCGGGTTTCGGTTGGATTGGAGTCGGGAAAGACGAACTTCGCCCTGCGCGCCGTAGAGCCGCTGTACGACGGCTCAAGGCGCATCGGGTTCGTCGAGCTTGGCACCGAAACGGAATACCTGATGGAACTTGTCCGGAAGGAGGGGCACAACCACAGCTTGGCGGTGTTGGTCCAGAAAAACGCGACCAACAGGGAGGACTGGCTCCTGTTCCGCCGCGCCCACGGGCTTGACGACAACTGGAGCAGGTTGAGCAACCACGTTTACATCTATGAGGACGTGCGTGGCGACGCTCCGGAGG
>DAHXMR010000151.1 GCA_027371655.1 Microcaldota archaeon | reverse complement strand
TGCCGGGCTCGAAAAACGGGGCGCGTCAGGCGAGTTCTTTTTTTATCTGCGCGAGCAGGCGTTGTTTGGCTTTGCTTGGGGCCAGGCTGTGCTCGAGCACGTCGTAGAGGTTTTTGGCCTTTATGATTTCGATTTTTTTGGCGGCCTCTTCCTCGAGCACCAAATCCGCGGCGTTCGCCTCGGGAAGTATGACTTTGGTGATTCCGGAGTCTATCGCGGCCTCCACCTTTTGCGTGACGCCGCCCACGGGCAGCACGTCGCCGCGCACGGAGAGGGAGCCGGTCATTGCAACCGATTGGTCTATCGGCGCGTTTTCCAGCGCGGAAATCACGGCGGTTGCGACGCTTATGCTTGCGCTGTCGCCTTCCACGCCCTCGTATGTTTGCAGGAATTGCACGTGCATGTCGTAGTTTGAAGTGTCCTTGCCAAGGTGCTTCTTGATGATGGCGCTGACGTTTTGCACTGCTTCCTCGGCGATTTTGCCGAGTTTTCCTGTTGCGATTATTTTTCCCTCGAGCTTGCTTGCCGCGGGCGCGGCTTCGGCGACAATCGGCATCACCAGTCCCGCCTCGCCCATGACGGCAAGCCCGTTCACGCGGCCCACTTGCGAGCCTTCTATCACGAATACCTTGTAGTCCTTTCTCACGTCGATGTATTGCTGGGTGGCCTGCTGTTCGAGCGTGCGCGAGACTTTTTTTGCGGCAATCACGTGCGCGAGGGTTACAAGCGGCGCGTTTTGCTCTTTTGCGATGTCGCCCGCGGCGCGGATGAGGCCGCCCAACTCGCGGAGCTTGAGGGTGATTTTTCCTTTGCGGCCGGAGCGCTTGCGGGATTCCTTGATTATTTCAACCGCTGCCTCGCGGTCGAAGTGGGGGATTTTGCCGTCCTTTTTCACTTCCTGCGCGATGAACTGCAACACTTTTTTGCGGTTTTCCGCGTTGTCGGCCATCGCCTCTTCCATGTAGACCTCGTAGCCGTAGCCGCGGATGCGCGAGCGGAGGGCGGGGTGCATTTTTTGTATGTCCCCGTAGTTTCCCGCGGCGACAAGGACGAAATCGCAGGGCACGGGCTCGGTGCGCACTTGCGCGCCGCTTGACATCTCGCTTTGCCCGGTGATTGAATACTTTTTTTCCTGCATTGCGGTGAGAAGTTCCTGCTGGCTTTTGGGCCGCAGCATTGCGACTTCGTCGAGGAACAGCACGCCCTTGTTGGCCTTGTGCACGAATCCCGCCTCGACGCGAAGGTGGGGCGGGGTGCCCAATCCCCCACTTTGGAAGGGGTCGTGGCGCACGTCGCCCAAAAGGGCGCCGGCTTTTGCGCCGGTTGCCTCGAAGAAAGGCGCCTTTTTTCTTCCGGTGTTGTCAACGAGCAGTTTCATGGACTCGTTTTCGGCCGTGAACCTTCCGCGGCCAAGTTGTGCGGCGAACATCATGGCCCCGCCCATGACGAAGAGGCCTATGAGCATTGCGGCGGTGATTATGTCGCCAAGGTACGGCCTGCCGAAGTACAAAAGCACCATTGAGAATACTGCCATGAGGACGAAGGCGGCGACGTTGATTCCGCCGGCGGGCATTTTGTTGCGCATGCGTTCGGCGGCGATTATTTTGCGGCCGTCCCCGGAGCGCACGACCTTGACTTTGGGCACGTTTTCGTCTTCGGGATTGGCGACGGCCAGGATGTCCTGAAGCTCCTGCACGGGCAAAAGTTCGGACATTGCCTGCGCCAGCATGCTTTTCCCCGTGCCGGGCACGCCGACAAGCAGCACGTTGCGTTTTTGCATTGCCGCCTTGCGCATGACTTCGACCGCCTTTTCCTGGCCGATTATCTGGTCTATGAGGTGGTCGGATACGGCGATGTCGATTGTGGACTTGAAGCCTTCGGGGAATTCGCTTTCTTCTTTCGCGCCCCGGGCCTGGGCCGGGCTTGCGCTTGCCGCGCGGGCGGGTTGGGCGCGGATGCCTTTGTGCGGGAGTCCTCGTTTTCTCGGCATATGCGGAACACTAGATTGTGTGAAAGAAAATAACCAGCGAATAGGGTTTTGGGGGATTGCGCAATAAATACCTTGCGAGGTGGGCGCGGGTGCGTGCAGGGAATGGGTGCACGGGACTGAGCGGGTGTTTTAAAACGCGGCCTGCGGCGTTTGTGCTTTGGGAAGATGAGGGGAGTCAACTTCCGCCCAGGCCGGAAAAACAATTCATGTCCGCCTGGATTTCGGCTTGGGAAAGCGCGCGGTCGTAAATCTTGACCTCGTCTATTGTTCCAAATTGCTGGGCTAGCCCCCCGTAATTGCCAACATACACTATTGGGCTTGTGGACCTGTAGTCCGCGGTAGCCACTTGGTTTCCGTCCATGTAAAACGTGGTTGTCGTACCCGCGCCAACCGCGGCCATGTGGTGCCATCCGTTTGAAAGGCCGGTTACCGCGTAACTTGTGTAATGGGGAGTTGATGGGGCTTGAAATGCAGCCAGTACGTCGCTTCCGGTACCGCTTACTGCCAGTAGGTCGCCGTTCAATCCCCTTGCGAACGTTCTCCACCAACCACTATGGCTTGGCTGAATTGGATATGAAAACCAGCCCTCTATAGTCCAACTTGCCCCAAGTGGCACGGATGGAACGCCCATGGCGTCGGCATCCGCGGAAAAACTCCGGGCCGTGCCCATTTTTCCCGTAGCAATGGCGGGATTGCCCGCCATGGTCCCGGTGTTTCCGTTTCCGCTTGAGTCAACCGCCACAGTCCCCCCGCCCTCGTCGAAGTGCCAGCTTGCAACAAGGCCCGCAGATCCCCGGCCCATATCGGTGGGCGCGCAGAACATGCCCGCCATGCCGCGTACTTGAGATGTGGATGAAGTCGAAGCGCCTTGCAATGCCACGAGGATTATGGTTACCACCATGATGAGGCCGCCGAGCATAAGGATGTACTCGAACGCGCCCTGTCCGCGTTTTGCCATTTTTGCAACAATAAAGAATAAAAAAAGGAATTATTTAAACGCGGCTGAACCGCATGCGGCGGGGGAACCGCGCAAAAATTTGGGAAAAGGAAGGAAAATAAAAATAAAAATAA
>DAHXMR010000142.1 GCA_027371655.1 Microcaldota archaeon | reverse complement strand
GCCGCGTGTTGATGTACCGCTGGCCGTCCGGCAGCCAGTACACCTTGCCCGCGTTGTCCGGGTGCTGCGTCGCCATCGTTGCAGGAATCTTGCGTGAATCCATAAAACAAAAAACCTTCGGGGCTTTGGGCAAAAGCCGCCCTCTTCATATTTGGCGGCACATTTTTTTAAACCAGCATTGCGATCTTCGCATTAGGGGGAATTACTGCCTTTTGCACGCGTTGAAAAGCACGCAGTCCTTGCAGCGGTTCTCAAACGGCGTTGGTTCGGGTATTTCCTCCCGCGAAATCATCGTTCTTATCGATTCAAGCGCCTGCAAGGCTTCGTTCTTCAAATCTTCGCCAAGCGGCACCTCGCGCACTTCCTGCGATGGAAGGTATTTGACGAACGCGCGTTCCACTTTTTCGCCGAAAGCGCGCTCGTAAAGCGCGGCTTCTATCGCAAGCTGCATCTTCTGCGTGCGATAAACCGCATCCGGCGGGTTTCCTTCTTTTGCCTGCACTATTATGGACTTTCCGTCCCCGGCATCCAAAACGCAGTCTATTCTCGTCCTGAACCCCAAGTCCGCACTGTAAACCGGCACTTCGAAGTTGCGCGGAAGAAAGCCCAAGCCCTTGACGATCTGGTTCCGCCGTTCCTTTAATGCGAATTCCTCGTGCGCTTCCCTGCCGTGAAAAACCTTTACCGTCGGCCGTTGCGCCAAATGCAGCACGTTTTCAAAAAACACGATGCGCGGGCAGTAAACGTAGTTCAGCAAATCGCGCGCGGAAAGCGTGCCCTGCCAGTCCATTCAGACGAACACCACGCCCTGCTTTCTTGCCGCCTCGGCGTCAAACTCACCAACGGCGAAAACCGCTTTGATGCACGACTCGCACGATGGCACCAGGAAAAAAGCGTCGCTTCCCCCGCCAAGCTCCTTTTGAACCTCGAAAGCAAGCATTCCCGCACGATTGCGCGACAACTCCCCCAGAAACACGCTTTTCTGAACGCGTTTCAACCCGAAATCCTTGCAAACATTCACTATTCGGTTCCTGACCGCGTTGCTTGAAACGTCGTAAATCGCCCAATAAAGCATTTTCCAGCAATCCCCCAATCTACCGGTATGCAAACGCCTCAAAGCTCTTCCTGCCGCCCAAAAGCCACTGCACAAGCTCCCGGCTCTGCCTCAAAACGTGGTCCTTGAACGCCCGGTCGCCATAATTTGAATTCAACCGCTCCAAAACTTTTTCCAGCCAAACCTTCCGCCCGACATCCGAAAGCAAGCAGCCCTCGCTGCCCGTGCAAACCAGTTCGTCGGAAAATTGTTTCCGTGCCGCAAGCGTTACAAGCGCGCGGTCAACAACCGGCGCGCGAAACGGCTCCATCAAATCCAAAACCATCGACGGCTTTCCGTACCTGTCCGCGTGAAAAAAGCCCAAAAACGGGTCCAAGCCCGCCAACAGGCACGAACGCTCCACTTCATTGCGCAAAACGCCGTACCCATAATTAAGCAGGGCATTGACCGCGTCTTTTGCATCAGTTTCCCTGCGCTCGAAAGGCAGAACTTTGGACAACGCCTCGAAATACTCGCTTGCAGCATTCCCCTCAACGCCAAGAAAAACGCCCAACGCGTCTTCCCGCGATTTCTTCCCGCCAATATTCAGCGTGTCCAGGCCTTTTTCCATCTGCTCCGCAACGCCAGCAAAAAAATCGTCGCCCCGACCCTTCGACAGGGATTTCAGAAGCGCCGCCTGGTTGCGCACCTTCGCCTCAACTATCGCCCGGCAAAACGCCAAGCTTCGCCCGTCAAACCCGGCTTCCAACTGCGCCCTCCGCGTCTTTGTGGTACCACCGAGCTTGCAGGGAAACACCCGTGCAACGGGTATTCCTCGATAATCGAGATACGCGATGTCCACGTTCTTCTCGGCTGCCAAAAACACCGCGTCGGATGACACCGTAGCCGCCGAGGAAACCAAAATCTGCTCAACATCCTCCGAAGCAAACTCCTTCGTCTCCCCGTTGGATTTTATCACAAACCGGTCGCCACTTTTGCCCACGAACGCCCCATACGAGTCAACCACGACCACGGTCAACGGAAAACCACCTCCGCAAACGTTAAAAGCACGGCAACCGCCGATTTAAAACATGGCGGAAGAAATCGCCCCGTTGCAAGATGCGTCGCTTCAAGCCGACACTGCAGGCACTTTAGCCCTTAAACTTAAACTGGATTTGACGCCGGACCAAGCGCGGCTGCTGGACAACGCGTTTTGGAAATGGGCATCCATTTGCGAAATTGCTTCTACCGAGACCGCGCTTGAACAGCTTAAAGAGAAAAAGAAACCTGATGCTGAAAGCATTTGGTTCAACAAGACCCAGCTTACACAAGCCAAGGTGGATATTTCAAACCTCAAAACTGCGCTGAAGCACCAGCAGTCGAGAGCCGAGCATGAACTGCAGCATCTTGAGCGCCGGCGGAACGACATCGAAGAAATGCTGCAGAAGACTGACTTGCGGGAATACTCCCCAAATAGAAAGAACCTTTTCCGGCCAAAAAAATGGTCGGCAGCAGGGCTTCTTTCGGCAAAATTTCACACCGAGCAAGCCTACCGAAGCAGGATAAAAGAACTTGAAAAACGAATTTCCAAAAAGACGGATACGATTGAAAAAATTTCGCGCGGTAAATTCTCGTTCAAACCAACCAGAATGTGCCTGTGGGCATCCAACGTAAAAGTAAATTTTGCAAAGCAAGATGTCGAATTAAATCCATTCGAGCCAAGGAACCCGCTAAAAATTCACGTTTTCATGCAGCCCGAACAACCTCTTCTTGGAGGAAAAGGCGGACTATCCTCGGAAAGAAGCGGAAACTACCTTAAAACATGCCTAGTGGATTTGATAGCGTATAGCCTGGACTCAATGCTATTCGGCATGAGCAACAGCGAAAAAATGCTTTCAAAAGCCAAAAAGCCCGAAAAGGTCGCCAAATGGGAGGAAAAACTTGCCAAAAAACAAGCATTGTGGGCAAGTAAAAAGAAGGATGTGGAAAAATTAATCGGCAGAAAACTGGAACCAGAAGAAAACAAGCTTTTGGACTCCGCGCAACAACGTTTTTTCAAGGAACTTAAACTGCCCCGCGATGAAAACTACATTAATCTGCTTCAAAAACTTGCGTCCCAAACACTCGAAAGGGACGCGCTTGTTTGCCTGAACAAATACCCCGTGCTTATCCGTTCTCCACAGTTGGCTTACAAGCGCAAGGAACGAAACCCAAAGCGCCTCAAACCAGAGCAGTGGGATTATTTCATACAGTTCGGCTATTCGCCGTTGCTTTCGCAAAAGCAGCCAATATCTCCTAAAACAATTCTGGGAATAGACCGTGGCGTATCGAGCCTGATGGCGGTGTCGATTTTTGACCAGTCCCAGAAAAAATTTGTTTTCAACAAGCTTTGGCGCGAAAACCCCGCGGGCTTAAAGAAAAAAGAGCGGCGCTTGAAAAACGCGATAAGGAATTTGGAGCGCAGAATACGCGCGCAGAGCGATGTTCACCTGCATGAAAACCAGATGAAAAAACGCCTCCGCGGAATTGAAAACAAGGTAGAGTCTTTGCTTCACAGGGCTTCGGCGGAAATAGTGGCGCTGGCAAAACAATCCGAAAGCGAAATCGTTCTCGAAGCTCTGGCTGACTTGAAACAGCACGGCCGCAAAAAAAGCAAATACTCGCGAGAACTGAATTATGCGTTGAGCCTTTTTGACTATGCCAAGCTCGGTCAGCTTATAAATTATAAGGCTAAAAAACAGGGAATTCTGGTTTATGTCGTAGATTCTGGTTATACTAGCTCGCACTGCAACCGTTGCCTTCTGCAAGACCGCAAAGACGAATACAAACGCGGCATTGAGTTTGAACACAACGGAATGAAAAGAAAAAACATGAAAATCGGCCTATGCACTGCTTGCGCTGAAAGCCCAGGTAAACCATATCAAATTGACGCAGACCTCAATGCCGCGCGGGTAATCGCATTGTGCCGTTACAAAAACTTGAACAATCCGCGCCCGTTTGGCCAGGCGTTTTTGCGAAACAAATAAATCTGGAGCAAGCGATAACGTTTCAACGGCTTTGCTGTGGAATACCAGCAAAGCATCATAGTTCAAAGCGAACCGCATATAGGAGCGTGTATTAGCGGAGCAATCCGCCACGTTTGAGCGGCACGAATCCCCTATACGGGGGGTGCTTAAGATGGCCCGTTGCACGGCCATTTGGGTCCATAAGCTTCCGGCGTGGAAGGTAACGGCCCGAAGTAGAGTCGGTTCAAAAAAGCAGGTCTTTATAACCAGCTTGCAGTTTTTCGGTCTGCCGTTTGAAGAGCCTAAAAACGGCTCGGAGCAGCCTTCTTTTGTCAAACCGAGCAAAATACTTGCCAGTTGCACTGCTTGAATAAACGACTCGACTACTGCAACTACCCCAATGGGGCGCCGGCAGTTCGCCACGAGAAAGTTGCACTGCTTGAATAAACGACTCGACTACTGCAACTTATCATGGTGTTCGTTTCGTTGGGCGCTTCGATGTTGCACTGCTTGAATAAACGACTCGACTACTGCAACCAAATGCAGGCAATGGTTCGGCCGGAAATCAAGTGTTGCACTGCTTGAATAAACGACTCGACTACTGCAACAGAAAGTCCGCGGTCATGCAGGTTTTGCGTTGGCCTGTTTGTTGCACTGCTTGAATAAACGACTCGACTACTGCAACTGACGAACGCCAACAACGCCCAAAGTTTTTTCATCAAAGTTGCACTGCTTGAATAAACGACTCGACTACTGCAACGTTAGTAGGAAGGTAAGCAACGGTGTATTTACGTTGAGTTGCACTGCTTGAATAAACGACTCGACTACTGCAACGCGTGTGACGCCCATTGTTCGCTCGCGGAAAGCGCGTGTTGCACTGCTTGAATAAACGACTCGACTACTGCAACTTGGCAGTACGTTGTGGGATAGGTGCGAATTTTGCCGTTTAAATATGTTTAAAGTATGCTATAATCGCTCAAGGCGGCGGCGCGTTTTCGCTCTTGGATTGCGGTGCGTCTGGTTCGGGCGCAGCCGCCAAAGTTGCAGCGCGCGAAAAACGGGGCGCCAAGCTACTGCGGTATTGCTTTTTGTATTGAGCAATAACTTGCTTTTTTGCTCATTGTGTTGAGCACGGTTTGAGCTTCGGGGAAGTTCCTGCACAAAAGCCTTATTATCCGCCTTCCCTCCCAAATATTCTTGCGCCCCCGTGCCGCGTTTTGCGGCCGTTGCGGCGCTTATCAGCCCAAATCGGGGCGGTGCAAAGAAAATGGCTTTTAATTCCCATGCGGAGCGCCTCGCGTTCCGGTACCCCTTCCTTTCCTCTTCACGGGAGTTTTTGCAATCCCGCGGAGCCGAATCAATCTCTTTCGAAAGCCTGCAGAAAGCGGCGGCATTCTGCCGCTCCCTGGCGGAAAAACCCTCCCCCCAAGCCTTAACGCGCCTTGTTGAATCCGAGCCATCTGCGGAGTCGCTTGCAAACTACGCCCTTTCCCGCCTCTTGCTCTCGCAAATCCGCAACATTCCGGCCGCGGGGGATTTTGCGCAAAACTTTTCACACCTTTCGGTTGAGCGCCTGTCATTTGACGCGGAAAAAGACGAATCCGTTTTCGCAACCGTGTGCGGCGACTTTTTCCCCTCGCTTTCGCTTTCCCAACCGCCTTTCGACTATTCCGTATCAGTTTTCGACTGCTTAAAGCAAGGCGGCCAATTGCTTTACGCCCAATTGTCGGCGGGAGAAGTTTTTTTCCGCAAGATGGAGCTCTCCGAGTTTTTGGAACAGGCAATCAAGCGCCGCGTTGCCGAATTGCCCCGCGTGGATCCCAAAACCGTCCCCGAAATCGTGAAAGACGCCGCACTTGAGCTTGACGCGGCGCTTCCAAGAAAAACATTCGCGCCCCGCGGCGGAGGCTATTCCGGAAAATTCCTCTCCCTTCCCTGCACAACCGCCGCGCTCACCGAAGGCGTTGGCGAGGGCAAGCGCTATTACGGCAGCATGGCCGTTGCCATCGCCTGCACCAAAGACGGGCTTACGAAGGAGCAGGCGCAGGGCGTGATGCAGGAATACGTGCAGCACTGCGCCCGCACCGCCCACGAGTTCTCACTCCGCGAAGGCATGGCGAGTTTGGAATGGGTGTACAAGCATCCCTCCATAGGATTCTCGTGCAACATGATCCGCATGCAAGGGCTTGCAGGCGCGGACGACGCGCTGTGCGCGCAGTGCCCCCTGTCAAGGGGCAGGTTCCCCGCAAAGAACTGATTGAAATTGTGGTTTCAAATGGCCAACGAAATTATTGAGAGGAAAGAGCGCGAGTCGCTGTTTTTGAAAAACTTGTTCGGCGCGTTTTACCTGCGGCAATCGCCCGTTCCATCGGAGGTTTCCTCGCGCGAGTTCGGGTTCGGAAACGTCAAAAAAATCGATTTCCGCCACAAGGCGTTTTCATCCGCGGGAGAGTTGCAGAATTATTTGGCGCGCGATGCGCCATTGTTCGCGTCTTATTCGATTGCGCGTTACAGGTTTCCCGCGGGCAGGCCCATGGAGAAAAAGGAGCCCCAAGGATACGATTTGGTTTTCGACCTCGACGCATCGCCTGCGCATGAAGGTCACAACAAGGTTTTGTGCCAGCATTGCATCGAACAGACGCAAAAGGACGCGACGAGGCTGCTTGAGGATTTCCTTTTGTCCGACTTCGGCTTTTCGCGCAGCGAGGTCGGCGTGAATTTTTCGGGAAGCAAGGGATTCCACTTCCACGTGGAGACGAAGGCGGTGCAGGAATTGCCGCAAGCGCAAAGGGTCCAGTTGATTGAATACATTGCCCCCGTGAATTTTGACGCCAAGAAGGTATTAGTTGAACATGGGCATACGAAAAATGCGCAGTTTATGGATGTGCGGAGGACGCAACTTCTCGGGCCTTCGCCTCTAGCGTTGGGATGGCATAAGAAAATATTCGCGGGCGTGATTGAAACGTTCTCATTGGAACCGCTGGCATTTTTAGCTCTGCTAAAATCAATCGGCTATTCTGGTAAGGAAGCTTCCTTGATTTTGGAAAATAAGGACGAAATACTTCGCAAAATAAATTCTGCTCGCACAGATGACGGGCGGTTTAGTGTTTGGGATTCGTTTCCAAGACCAGAGTTGGTATTCCAGAGAATAGTGCGTGAGAAGAGCGTTATTGCCGGCGGGCAAAATACGGCTGCTGTGCCAACCGACCGCGCCGTCACCTATGATTTGAGCCGCCTGATACGGCTTCCGGACTCCATCCACGGGGACACGGGCCTTCTTGCGAAAAAAACCTCGAACTTGGGCGAATTCGACGCGCAAAAAGACGCCCTCGCGTTTTCAATGAAACAAAAAGTTTCCATACTGCCCAAGGACAAGGGCAAGGTGCTTTTGGGGGATGAGGAATTCGAGTTTTTCGAAAACGAGGAATTCGACGCCCCCGAGGCGCTGGCGGTTTTGCTTTTGTGCAAGAACGCGGCGGTGCTCAAGGAATAAAAATTCGCGCAACCAAAGTTGATTGCTTCGAATTTTGCCCCATTGCGGTGTTTTGAACGATGATTGTTTCGCGTGCCCTCATAAGCGTTTCAGACAAGGCGGGCCTTGTGGAGTTCGCCCGCGGCCTGCAATCCATGGGCGTGGACATTTTGTCCACAGGCGGCACTGCCAAGGCGCTGCGTGATGCGGACGTGAAGGTGCGCGACGTTTCCGAGTACACGGGATTCCCCGAGATGATGAGTGGCCGCGTGAAAACCCTGCACCCCAAAGTGCACGGGGCAATCCTCGCCTTGCGCGAGAACGCCGAGCACGTGAAAGCGGCAAAGGAGCACGGAATCGAATTCATCGACATGGTCGTTGTGAATCTTTACCCATTTGAGCAAACAATCGCCAAGCAAGGCGTCCGCCTCGAAGAGGCGGTTGAAAATATCGACATTGGCGGCCCCTCCATGCTGCGCAGTGCTGCCAAGAATTTCCGCAACGTCGCGGTCGTCTGCAACCCCGCAAGGTACGAAAAGCTTCTTGCCGAACTCAAAGAGCACAAGAACGCACTCTCCCAAGAAACGCTTGAATCCCTCTCGGTGGAAGCGTTCGAGCACACCGCGCACTACGATTCCGCGATTTCAAAATATTTGAGGAACGCGCTTCCGCAGGCGGCCAAAGAGCGCGAAGAATTCCCCAAGTTCCTGACCGTTTCGTTTGCAAAAGAGCAGGACTTGAGGTACGGGGAAAACCCGCACCAGAAGGCCGCGTTTTACAAGGATGCGTCCGTGTCTGAGCCCTGCGTTTCAAACGCCAAAAAGCTCCACGGAAAAGAGCTTTCCTACAACAACATTTTGGACTCTGATGCGGCAATCGAGCTTGCAAAGGAGTTTTCCGAGCCCGCGTGCGTGATAATCAAGCATACCAACCCCTGCGGCGTCGGAGTCTCCGAAGGCAAAAACGGCGTCGAAGAGGCTTACGAAAAGGCGCTTGCAACCGACATGGCATCGGCGTTCGGCGGCGTGATTTGCGCAAACCGCGAAATCTCAAAAACGTTCGCCGAAAAAATCCACTCACGCTTCTACGAAATAGTGATTGCCCCCTCGTTCTCGAAAGAGGCGCTTGAGGTTTTGCAAAAGAAAAAGGACTTGCGCTTGTTGGAGTTGCCGGGCCTTGCGGATTGCGCGAAAATCCACTCCGTGCAACTGCGCTCGGTGACAGGCGGCGTGCTTGCACAGGAGCGCGACGTTCCCGTGACAAGCGTAGACGGTTTGAAGGCGGTCTCAAAGCGCGCCCCCTCCCCATCTGAACTCAAGGCATTGCTTTTCGCGTTCAAGGTCGCAAAGCACGTCAAATCCAACGCCATCGTCTACGCCCTCGAAGACCGCACAATCGGCATCGGCGCCGGGCAGATGAGCCGCGTGGACTCTGCACGCGTGGGCATAATGAAGGCAAAAGACGCCAAGCTCTCCGTGAAAGGCACCGTAATGGCATCCGACGCTTACTTCCCATTCCGCGACTCCGTTGACGCCGCAGCAGAAGCGGGCGTGACCGCCATAATCCAGCCCGGCGGCTCAATCCGCGACCCCGAAGTAGTCGCAGCCGTCGACGAACACAAGCTCGCCATGGTCTTCTCCGGAATGCGCCACTTCCGCCACTAGTTTTTCCCAAACCGCCCCCGTGCCCCCCGGAATTGCGCCACCCTCCTTGCGGGTTCCGCGTAAAAACGCTTTAAAGCATTGTGCGAGAAATTAATTCTCGAGTTATCCGGCAATCCAAAACTGCTATTGACTGGTGCGTTGAACAAAATGCCCGCGGATTTTGACGCCTTGAGGCGCGTGCAGTTGCATGAGAAGAACCACGCCGCGCTTTCGCCCCTTGACGCCGATTTCTACGCAGCCTGCAAAGCTGCAATGGACGAATTGGAAAAGCAGTCCTGCGAAGGCATGATTGACGCGGGCCGCGAGCGCTCGAACATGGCGCGGCTTTTGCGCGAGGTGATTTCCACCCGCCAGCAAAAAATCCTCGTGAAGGCGCAGCGCGACCTTCGCACCGGCGAAGTCTCAAGCGACGGCCTCGCGTTCGAAGAAAAACAGTTGTATGTTTCCCTCATCAAGCTTTTGGAAGCGCACGAGTCCACCATCCTTCCCCGCGAAACCATCGCGCCAATCGCCCCCCAAGCCACGGAAGGTGCGGTAGATGGAATGGTTTCGTTGCGTGTGGTGCAGGATGTCATGCAGTTTGTGGGCAGGGATTTGAAGGTGCACGGCCCGTTCAAGGCAAACGAAACAGTCAAATTGGAAAAAGACGACGCGGCCCTCCTGCTCAAGCACGGGCTCGCGCAGGAATGCAGCCAGATTTACGCCTGATTCCCCTCATCAAAGCCAAGCAAAGCCTTTTTTTAAGACCGCCCCAAGGGGGCACATCCCCCTTAGATACTTGAACTGCGGTTCAAGATTTGAGCGCATGCGCGCTCAATGCGGTCGGTCGCCCAAACCCCCTGCGTTGAACTTGCAAGTGCGGGTTGCAGGTTTATGCGCAAGCAAAGCCTTTTTTTAATTGAAGCTTCCCAATCATATTCGCCTATTTTTCAGGGAATAAGGTTTTTTCTTTTCCTTTGCGAGTTTTAGGCTTTTTACGCATCAACAGGTGAATTTGGTAAAATGAACGTTCCGAAGGAAGTAAACGGTTATTGCCCCTTTTGCAAGAAGCACACCAAGCAGAAGGTGAAGGTTTCCACGACCAAGATCAAGGCCGGCCGCACGCTGGCGTGGGGCACCCTCAAGCACGAACGCAAGCTTGCGGGAATCCACGGCAAGGTCAAGGGCAAGGCCAAGGTCAAGAAGCAGGGCATACGCAACAAGGTCATGCTCGAGTGCCTGACTTGCAAGAAGAAGCACGAGCGCATAATCTCCGGCAGAATGAAGAAAAAAGCCGAAGTGCAAAGGTAGTTTTGGCGTTTCCCGTTTTCCCCTCCAACTGTAATTTGAAGGGGGGAGCGAGCACTCCGATTGAGCGCGCAAGCGCTCAAATCTTCGAACAACCGTTCGAAGTATTCAAGGGGGGAATGTCCTTCCCCCCGAAGCGGAGATGAAGAAGAAGGCGGAAGTGCAGAGATAATTTTTGAAATGGGTGACTGTTCATGAGCAAGTTTTTGAAAATACAGTGCGAATGCGGCCGCGAGCTCGTCGTTTTCGGCGACTCCAAGTCCGACGTGTTCTGCGAGGCGTGCGGCAACCAGGTCGTGTCCTCCAAGGGCGGCCGGGCCAAGATAAACTGCCGCATAATCGAAGTGCTTTCAAGATAAGTAGGAATAGGTAAACGGTTTTTTTGAAAATGGCAAACCCCGAGCTTGGCGAATACGTCGTCGTGACCGTGCGCAAGATAATGCCCTATGGCGCGTTCTGCACGCTTGACGAATACGCGGACGCCGAGGCCTTTTTGCACATTTCCGAAATTTCATCCGGCTGGATCCGCAACATCCGCGAGCACGTGAAGGAAGGCCAGAAAACCGTCTGCAAGGTCATACGCCTGGACCCGGAAAAGCACCAGGTCGACCTTTCCCTGAAGCGCGTGACCGAGGCCGACCGCAAGCGCAAGCTTGAGGCGTTCCAGTCCGAAAAGCGCGCGGTCAAACTGCTCGAGCGCGCGGCCTTGAAGCTCAAGAAAAGCCTGAGGATGGCGCAGGACGAGGCGGGGCTGGCGCTTGCCGAAGAATACGGCGACCTGTATTCCGCGATGGAAGCCCTCGCCGCAGGGCAGGAGCCCAAGTCCAAGGTTTCCAAGGCGTGGATCGACGCGATACGCGAAATCGTCTCGCGCGAAATCAAGCCCAAGGTAGTCGAAGGCCGCGCGATACTCACCCTTCAAAGCTTTGCGGGCAACGGCGTGAGCCGCGTGAAGTCCGCGCTTGAGGAAGTGAAGGGCTGCGCCACGCACGACGTGAAAATAAGCGTGCACTACGTGGGCGCGCCCGTGTATTACCTTGATTTTTCCGCGCCCGACTACAAGTCGGTCGAAAAGGTGCTGGACAAGGCCGAGGACCTGCTTGAGAAGAGCGCGAAGAAAAACGAGTTCGAATACTCGCTGGAACGGCCCAAAAAGTAAGAAGTGATTTTCGCAAAAATGCGCTGCGGCATAAAATTCTGCAAATCGTGCAAGGCCTACTCGCTTGGGGAAGAGTGCCCCAAGTGCGGGAAGAAAACGCAATGCGCGCATCCCCCCAAATACTCGTTCGAGGACAAGTTCGCAAAATACCGGCGCCAGGAATTGTACGGAAGTGCTTGAAATGAAAAACAAAAAATCCCAGAAGAAAAACCCTTCAAAAGCACTGTTGCAGGCGCATCCGGCCCAGATGCCCGGCTTTCGCGAGTCCTTCATCCGCGAAAAAGAGCGGCCAAATGCCCTGCGCAACCCGCTTTTCGTGATAGGCCTGCCGGGAATAGGCTTCGTAAGCAAGCTTGCCGTGGACCACCTCGTCTCAACGCTCAAGGCGAAAAGGATTGCGTCGCTTTACTCCCCGTATTTTCCCAACCAGGTGGTCGCGCTCAAAAACGGCAGGCTCCGCCTTTTTTCCGCGCGCTTTTACGTGGCCAAATTGAAGAAGCGCGATGTCGTGTTCCTGAAAGGAGACCTCCAGCCCCTGACCATAGAGGGCCAGTACGAGGTTTCGGCAAAAGCCCTCTCCCACTTCGCAGCCCTTGGCGGCCGCGAGGTTGTGGCAATGGCGGGATTTGCGGTCAACAAGACTTCGGAACATCCCGCGGTATACTGCACGTCCACCAGCAAAAAGGAGTATGAAAAATTCCTCAAGCTCGGCGCAAAGAAGGGCTCGCAAACGGTCCCCATAGTCGGGCTTGCCGGCCTGGTTCCCGGGCTTGCGCCATTGTTCGGCGCAACGGGCGTGTGCCTTCTTGTTGAAACCCCCGGCAACGTCATCGACGCGCGCGGCGCCAAGGCGCTGGTTGAAATGCTCGGGAAGCTCGTGGGCGAAAAATTCGACGCCAAGCACCTCGACGAGCACGCCAAGCGCGCCGAAGAGCTCCTGAAGGGAATGGAACAGCAGGCGCAACAGGCGCAGGCCGAGGCCGCGAAAACCGGCGAACTTGCCGTGCCCGAACTTGCCAAGCGCGAAAACCTTACCTACATCCGCTGAACTTTCCGCGTTTTCTTTTTTTGCGGCGCCAAGCGGGGGCAAACAGGTTAAAATCAAACTTCCCCTAGTTTTCACCATGCCCGTTTCTGGAAACTCCGCCGCAGGCGGCGGAATGGAACTGATTTTTGCGGATTTGCATTTGCATTCCAAGTATTCGCGTGCGGTTTCCCCCGACATGGATTTGGAGCATTTGGCGCGAGGGGCGCGGCTCAAGGGGCTTCAAATTATTGGCACCGGCGACTTCACGCACCCCCTTTGGTTTGCCGAGTTGAAGAAAAAACTCGTTCCCGCAGAAGGCAGCCCCGGCTTGTTCGAGCTTGCCGCCGAAGGCGGCGAGAAGAAGAGTTTTGCCGAAGGCAGAGTGCTTTTCATGCTCACTGCGGAGGTTGCGACTTTTTTTTCGCAAGGGGGGAAGTCGAGGAAGGTGCACCATGTTTTGCACGTGCCTTCTTTTGACGATGCGCTGCACTTGAACGAGGCGTTTTCGAAGCGCTCGAATTTGTCCGCGGACGGCAGGCCGATGTTCGCCAACACTTCCTGCGAGGAAATGGCGGAAATTTTTTACTCGCACTCGCCCAGGGGCGCGCTTGTGCCCGCGCACGCGTGGACGCCGTGGTTCGGAGTGTTCGGCTCCGAGTCGGGGTACGACTCGCTTGGCGAGGCATTCGGGTCCCAATCAAAAAATATTTTTGCAATAGAAACCGGCATGTCAAGCGACCCCGCCATGAACTGGCGGCTGTCCCGCCTTGACAAAATCGCGCTCATGTCAAACAGCGACTCCCACTCCCCCCACCCCTGGCGCTTGGGCCGCGAGTGCAACGCGTTCTCCATCCCACAGGAAAAAATTTCATTCAAAACGCTTTTCGATGCGGTGCGCGAAAAAGACGCCTCGCGCTTCGCATTCACCCTCGAGGTAAATCCCTCGTACGGGAAATACCACGTTGACGGCCACCGCCTGTGCAAATTTTCCTCCCTTCCCGCGGAAACCAAAAAATTGCGCGGCATCTGCCCCGTGTGCCACCGCCCCCTCACAATAGGCGTGCTCAACCGCGTGGAAGAACTCGCCGACCGCCCCGAAGGCTTCGTGCCTGATGGCGCAATCCCATTCAAATCCATCCTTCCCCTGCACGAGCTTGTCGCCGCCTGCCACGCCAGTTCGCTTTCATCGAAAAAAGTTTCCGAAGACGGCTCCAAATTGATGGACGCGTTCGGAAGCGAACTGTTCGCCCTGCTTTCCGCGCCCGAATCCGAAATTGCGAAGGTGGTGCACGAAAAAATCGCCGCCGCGATAATGCTCAACCGGGCGGGCAAAATAGAAGTCGTGCCCGGATACGACGGCGAGTACGGCGTTGCCAAAATCCCGCGGGAACTTCTTCTTGGGGAGCCCAAGGCTGAAAAAGAAAAGAAAGCGCAATCGCCAACGCCGCAGGCCCGCGGGCAGAAGAGCTTGGGCGAATTCTGATTTTTTCCGCAGGCGATTTACCTTGCGTAGAAATAGTATATCGTGAGGAGTATTACCAGCACGCCGAGGGTGTCGATTTCTATTGCGCCTATGAAGAACACCAATGCCAGCAGCGCGAAGCAAATCAGGTAGAACGTCAATGGGTCGGTGCCCAGGATGGTTTTTCCGCTTGGCGCGCCCGCGTATTCCGCAGGCGGCTGGGCTCCCGCGCCGCCCTCGCTTATCGGAGTGACGTTGCCCGTCGCGGGGTCCACCTGCACGGCGAAGCCGCATTTCTTGCAGTAGACCACGTTGTTCTGCGCGTCCACGTCAAGGTTGGGATTTCCGCATTGGGGACACGCGACGCCTTCCATTTTTTGCACCTGTTTTGCAAAAAGTTCTCTTGCCGTGCTTTTAATTGTTTGCGGGCTGGTGCGAAAAAGGGTTTATTAACGGTTTGGCAGTATTTTTGTTGAAAATTTTTTTTCAAACAAGTTTCATTTTAAGGTCGTTTTTCAAGATGGGCTTTTTGTCGGGCTTCTTCTCATGGCTCAAAGGGGTTTTTTCCAAGCGCAAGCGCTTTTCCCTGGGCCTCTATGGGCAGGTGAACGCGGGAAAGACCAGCCTGGCCAACAGGATTTCGCAGGACTGGCTGGGGGAAACCGTGGGCTCGGTGAGCGAGGTCCCCCACGAGACTCGCGCAGTGCAGAAAAAAGAGCACGTCATGGTCAAGGCCGGCGGAAAGACCCTTGAAATGAACCTGTTGGACATGCCGGGAATCGCCACAAAAGTGGATTACCGCGAGTTCATGAAATACGGCATCAAAAAGGAGGACGCGCAGGAGCGCGCGCGGGAGGCCACCAAGGGCATAATCGAGGCAATCAAGTGGCTCGAGAACGTCGACGTGGCGCTGGTGGTTATGGACGCGGTCCTGGACCCCCTCACGCAGGTGAACATCACGATTCTGGGCAACCTGGAGGCCCGCAAGATTCCAGTCATAATAGTGGCAAACAAGATCGACGACAAGCGCGCCAAGCCCGAGCGCATAAGCGAGGCGTTCCCCCAGTACCCCGTGGTGGGAGTGTCGGCGCTCACGGGCGAGAACATCCACGCGTTGTACGATTCCATAGCAAAGAATGCCGGTTGAACCAAAGCGGCGGCATTGAAACACAGTTGAACTTGTTGGAAAATTTGGCAGATGGGTTTTGCGGAAAATGAGCGTTCAAATCGAGTTGATTGCGTCAAAAAGCCTTGCCGGCAAGAGTTCCGCCGAGAAGGTGTCCCTAGTGCTTGGCGCGGTCAAAAAAGACAAGATAGTCGTGCTTGAAACCCCCCTCTCGCGGCAGGAGGAAAAAATGCTCATCGAAAAAACCATGCAGCAGGTCTCCGACAAGTTCGCGGGAATAGAAATTTCCACTTTCGGCGAAGCTGCCGACGACCTGAAGGCGGCGCTCATCAGGCTTTTGGGCGGCAAGACCTACGGCTTCACCGTGATAGGCCCCTCCCACCTGGTCAAGCAGATAAAGCGCGACCCGGACAAGTTGAACCTGTTTGCGGGCAAATAAGGCGCTTGGGCCAAAAGCCCCCCCGCCAAGCGCTCCCATTGTTTCCCCGCCTGCCCTGCTGTTGCGGGCC
>DAHXMR010000217.1 GCA_027371655.1 Microcaldota archaeon | reverse complement strand
CACTGTCGCGGGGAAAAAGCGCGGTTACCGCGAACAAGGGGCCGGTCGCATTGCATTACCCGGAGCTTGAAAAATTGTGCGCGGGAAACGGGGGAATGCTGCGCTTTGAGGCAACCGTCGGGGGAGCGATTCCGGTTTTCTCCTCCGCCCGTTCCCTTGCCGCGGACGAGGTGCTTTCCATAAACGGCATACTCAACGGCACGACGAATTACATTTTGACGCGCATGGAGAGCGAGAAGATGCCGTTTTCAACCGCGCTGAAGGAGGCGCAGGAGCTTGGCTATGCCGAGCGCGACCCGACAAACGACGTGGAAGGCGGGGACGCGGCCGCAAAAATCACGATTCTCGCAAACGCGATAATGGGAATGCCGGTGAAATTCCATGACGTGCGCAAGACGGGGATTTCGCGCATTACCCCCGAACTCATCGAGTTTGCATCTCAGGAGAAAAAGCGCGTGAAGCTCATTGCAAGCGCAAGGCGCGATGGAAACGGGAAAGCAATAGTGGAGGTCGCGCCGCGGCTTGTGCCGTTGGAGAACCCGCTTGCAAGCATAAGCGGCACGCTGAACGCTGTTACCTTGGAGTGCAGGCTTGCCGGGCCCCTGACTTTCGCGGGGCGCGGCGCGGGAAAGAGCCCCACCGCAAGCGCGGTGCTGAACGACCTGATAGAAATACAAAAAGCGCTATCGGCAAGAAAATAGTTTTTTGCTGAGTTTATCCCTGAATTCCGCGCTCAGGTTTGATGCTTGGCTTGAACGAGTTCAGCCTCAGCGAGTTTGCCACCACGCTCACCGAGCTGAACGCCATTGCGGCGGATGCAATCATGGGGTTGAGCAAAAGCTTGTTTCCCAAAAGCGGGGAGAGCGCGGGCTGCAAAAACGCAAGCGGAGCGTTCGGCGCAGCCGCGAGGAAGTAGAGCGTGCCTGCTGCGATTGGTATGCCTGCGACGTTGTAGGCAAATGCCCAGAACAGGTTTTGCCTGATTATTCCCATTGTTTTCCTGCTGAGCTCGATTGCCGCGACCACGGCGCGCAGGTCCCCGCTCATCAACGCGATGTCTGCGGCTTCTATTGCAACGTCGGTGCCATTTCCCATGGCGATTCCCACGTCCGCCTGCGCAAGCGCCGGGGCATCGTTTATGCCATCGCCAACCATGGCGACTTTTTTGCCCTCGGCCTGAAGCTGCTTGATTTGTTTTTCCTTATCGGATGGCAGCACTTCGGCAAGCACGCGCTTTATGCCAAGCTGTTTTGCAATCGCGTTTGCGGTGCGCGGGTTGTCGCCGGTGAGCATTATGACTTCGACGCCCATTTTTTGCAGCGCCGCCACGGCATCCGCGGAGTTGGGCTTGAGGGTGTCCGCGATTCCAAGCACGCCGGCAAGCCTGCCGTTCACCGCGACGAACACGGGGGTTTTGCCTTCGGCGGAAAGCCGTTCGGAAGTTTCGGAGAGGGCGCCCGCTGCAATTTTTGCGTTTTCAAGGAACGCCTTGTTTCCAACGAGCACTTTTTTTCCTTCAATCGTTGCGCGCACGCCAAGGCAGCTTTCGGCTTGGAAGGATGCTGCTTTCGCGGGCCGCACCTTGCGCGATTGCGCGAATTTGACTATGGCCTCGCCAAGTGGGTGCTCGGAGCCTTTTTCCGCGCTTGCGGCAAAGAAAAGCAATTGCTCCCCGCCGAAACCCCTTGCGGGAACCAGGTCAATCACTGAGGGCTCGCCTTTGGTGAGCGTGCCGGTCTTGT
>DAHXMR010000215.1 GCA_027371655.1 Microcaldota archaeon | reverse complement strand
AAATAGAGGAAACGCTTTCCGCGTTCGACGGCATCATCGTGCCCGGCGGATTCGGGAGCTCGTAGATGTCGGAGAGGTCGGGCGAGGAGAAAACGTCCTGCGGGGTAACGTTGCAGAACAGCGCGATTTTTTCTTTCAGTTCCTTGGAAATTGGCTTCGTTCCCCTGCCCACCAAGATGTCGGGCACTATTCCGCGGGCGAGCAGTTCGCGCACGGAGTGCTGCAATGGCTTGGTCTTCATTTCCCCGGTGATTATTGTCGGGACAAGGGCGATGTGGACGAACATCACGTTGCCTGGGCCTTCGGCGTTGTGCAACTGGCGCGCGGCTTCGAACACCATTTCGGACTCGTAGTCGCCCACCGTGCCCCCGATTTCTATGACAAGAACGTCGCATTTGGTGGCGGAGGCGGCTTCCTTGACGCGGCGCTTGATTTCATTGGTGAGGTGGGGAATGAGCTGGATGGTCTTGCCCAAAAAATCGCCGTGGCGCTCCTGGTCGATGACCTGCTTGAACGCGGCGCCCATCATCAGGTTCTGCTCGCGCTTGGCGTAAATGTCAAGAAAGCGTTCGTAGTTGCCCAGGTCGAGGTCGCATTCGAACCCGTCGCGGGTGACGAAGCACTCTCCGTGCTCGAATGGGTTGAGCGTGCCCGCGTCGCAGTTTAGGTAGGGGTCGATTTTCATGTTGTTGGCGTTTATTCCCCTGCTGCGCAGTAGGCGCGAGATGGAAGCGGATAGGATGCCCTTGCCCAGGGAACTCAGCACCCCTCCCGTGACGAAAACGAATTTGGGCATGCAATACTTCAACTGAAAAAGTATTTAACCATTAACCGCCCCTTTGTGCTTTAAATGCGTTTGGGGCGCAAGTTGGCTGCAATGCCCGGAAGGCGGCGCGGTGGCGCTTTGCAAGCCGGATTAGCGTCCTAATGGGGAGTTGAAATGGTCAGGCCTGATTTGGAGGAGTGGTTTTACCGCAATTTGAAGGCGGGAAAGGACTTGTTCGAGCTCAAGCGCGACCTTGAGGCCAAGGCGGGTTGGGATGATTACTCGTACGAGCGGGACCAGGCGATAAACGCTGCGGTGAACCGGCTGAAAAAAGAGGATCCGACTTTCGCGTTCTGGTGGTCGGTCAAGGAATATCAGGACATTTACGTTGTCGCGGGAATAGTGCTTTTGTTGGCTGCAATAGCCTACTTTTCGCGCGGCGGCTGAACGCTGAACGGGCGAAAATTTGGGAAAATAAAAAAAGAAAAAAAAAGAAAAATTTGGGGAATGGTGGGTTGAACCTTTTTTCCGTTTAGTGGCCCCAGATTACTTTGCGGTCGTTCGTGATGAGGTCCTTCTTGTGCATGACGACCACGTAGTAGTATGTGGCGCCGAAGAAGGCGGGTATGGCGATTATTGGCGCGGTGAACAGGGTGATGATGCCGATGAAGAACAGCACGTACGAGTACAGCCTGTAGCGGATTGCTTCCTTCCAGTAGGGCAGCCAGTCGGTGACGAATTCCCACCTGGTTTTCATTCCGAGGAAGGTTTCCTTGCCGTCGGCGAGCGCGGTGGTGGCCCTGATGTAGGGGTACTCCTGCGCCGGAGCCTGCGTGTATTCTTCCGAGTTTGCCATGTTTCACGACCTCATTTAGTGTAAACTACCGACTTTCCTTTCCACCATTCGATTTCCCACGCGTTTGCCACGAGGCGTTCCGAGTGGAAGTGGCCCGCCAGGTAGG
Source organism: Microcaldota archaeon (assembly GCA_027371655.1). The sequence continues at coordinate 7,476 of DAHXMR010000215.1, read as the reverse complement.
CGAAAACCGCGGCAACGTAAATGCTGACTGCTGCGCTTGCAACCGTCAAAATTATGCACAGCAGGGTGAGGAAGTAGTTGCGGTAAATGCTCTTGCCGTAAATCTCGAACTGCGTGTTGAGCACTTCGCCACGGGTGGTGATGTCCAGCACGTGCACTGGCTTGTCGTCGTGCCCTGTGCCCTGCTGGATGTCCATGGGCACAAACATGGGCGTGGCGTGGCGCTCTTCCACGTACGTCAAATGCGAACCCTCTTTTTTTGCTACGGCGGGCGCTGCCGCGCTTGGGGTTGCCGGGGGTTTCTTGTCGAAAATCACGGGGTTGGGCATTGTGTGGCTTCCGGGACCGTGGTAGACGGCCTTTTCCGATGCGGCTTGCGCTGCCGAAGCCGAGCCCATCCTGCTTTTTGCCTGTGCCAAAGTCAATGATGCCATTTTATCCCAGTACTCCGATTTGCAACAACGCGTATCCGAGGCTTGCGAACGCGAAAGCGTACACGAGCTGGTCGGGCAACCCGAAAAATGCCAGCCTTACCATGCCGTCCTCGAAAGTCGGGTGCTTGTCGGTTTGCACGAGTTTCACTAGGCCCGCGTCCTCCGCAAGCACCATCAGCGTTTCGATAGGCCCGGGCATGTACGCCTTCGGCCTTTCCTTTTTGTAAGCCATTTTTCGCACCTAATCTGTGAATACCAAAGTCCTGTTGGCACCGAATATGTTGTAAACGAACCTGTTCCAGTACGCCAGGCTCTTCAAGCGGCCCGCCATCGCGAACATCAAAAGCCCGCCGGGCGCAAAATAGGGAAGCGTGACAAACCCTCCGACGAGGAAGAAAATGAAGTAAATCATGGTCTTCTTCTCCGCGCGCCAGAAGTCGATGTACTCGAGCACGTAGTTCCAGCGCGTGTTCGTCCTCAAAAACGGGGGCAAACTCTCCTTCGCGTCCGCGTGCAGCATCGTGTGCGGCGCGTCCTGCTCGAACCCCCCCTTGGCCTGGCCGGTCACGGTCGAATACTGTTCCTGCACGCCCGGTGAGACCATTTTTCAAAACCACTCAATTTTTTTCTTTTTTTGTCTTTTTTTTCTTGAAAGTTGAATTCCCAAAAACGGGAAAGGGAATTTTTGGCTTATGTCGATTCCAACAGGTGCCTTGTCCTGTACATGTGGCTGATGAAGAAGTCTTCCCACACGTATGCGCCCGCCGCGGTTCCGCCCAAGAGGGCGAGGATTGCCGCGAACACCGCGTTGTATGAAATCGCGAGGATTGACATTACGAAGAAAAATACTGCCGCGGCGCGGTAGAGGTGCCACTTCTTCCACTTGCCGATTGCGTCGTTGAGGAATGTCTGCCTTGTCTTGACGTGGACGACGCTGTGCCCGCCGGTGTCGGTGGGCATGAACATTGGGACGTAGTTCCATTTCTTCTGGGGAACCGGCTTGGTGTCCGCAACGATAGTGTCTCCGGTCTGCAAAAGCGCGGCCTTTGCCTGGTTCATCGTGTATTGGACGGGATAAGTTTGTGCCATGTATGGTGTGTCACTTCTTGCCTTGCGATTGGCTGACTATTACTACGCAGTCAGAATATATAAACTAGCTGGTAGTAACATAATCCGAACATGTGTTCGCTCTTTGACGAAGCACGGGCTGTTTTTGGCAAAAACACACCTTGGAACACCCCCAAATACGACAATCGGCGAACTGTGTTTCGTTTGTTGGTTTTGGAGTGGGTTGGAAGTTTGGGCGGGCTTGCCTTGGGAGCTTTGGGGGCAACCGCGGTTTTGCGCGTTGGAAGTATTTTTAATTTCGGGCGCGATAGTACGTTTTCCTCTTGTTTAAAAAAAAATCCAAAGCGGTGATTCTCGAAAATGGCAACTGAAGTCAACGGCATTTTGAAGTCCCTTTCCCAGTGTTCGGGCCCCGCGGGCTTGGAGGACGAAGTGGCCTCGAGGCTTGAGTTGGAGTTCAAAAAGTGCGGGTTTTCGGTGTCCCGCGACGTTATCGGGAACGTCATCGCCTGCAGGGGAAAAAACGGCAAGAGTGGGAATGGCGTGCCGCGCATTGCTGTTGTCGCGCACATGGATGAAATCGGGCTTGCGGTTAAGTCGATTACCAAGGACGGGTTCCTGAGGTTTGCGAAAATCGGGGGCATTTTCGATGGCATGGTTTCCAATTCCCGCGTGCGCGTGCTTGTGGGGAACAAAAAAATCCTGGGCATCGTTGGGAGCAAGCCGCCGCATTTGATGAAGGACGAGGAGCGCAAGAGGCTTCCGGAATACGATTCGATGTACGTTGACATTGGCGCGAAAAGCAAGGAAGAGGTTGAAAAGCTGGGAATACGCCCTGGCACGCTGATTGCGTTCGATTCCTCGTTCGATGAGCTTGAAAGCGGATTGGTGGTTGGGAAGGCGTTCGACAACCGCGCGGGCTGCACCGCCTTGGTGCTGGTTGCGCGCGCGCTTGCAAAAGCGAGCCCGCAGGGCTTCGAAATGGTGCTGATTGGAAGCTGCAGGGAGGAAACGGGCTTGTTGGGTTCCGGAACGAGCGTTTTCGGCCTGGACCCGGAGCCTTCGCTTGCAATCGCGTTGGACACCAACCTTGCCAACGGCACGCCGGACGTTTCCGAGGAGCAGTCCCCTGTCAAAATCGGCGGAGGGCCCTCTTTGAGCTCTCTGGAAGCATCGGGACGGGGATTCATCGCGCCGCAGAAGCTCATCGAGTGGATTGAAAAAATCGCAAAGAAGGAGAAAATCCCCCTGCAGCACTCGGTGATGGAAGGCGGGGCAACGGACGCAAGCCGCATGCAGTACCTGAAGGCGGGATTCCTTGCCGCAAGCATCGGCATCCCGACGCGCTACTTGCACTCGCACAGCGAAGTTCTCTCGCCCAAGGACGTGGAAGCCGCGGCGAAACTCGTGCTTGCGATTGCGCGCGAGTTCAAGGGCTATAAATAACTGAAATCGCACACGGAAATTCGGTTTGGCGCAAATGGTTCGTGGGGCGGGCAAGGGAAAAGGCGCGGTGGTAAGCTACTCAAAGCTTCCGCCAGAAACGCGCATAGTTGTGGACAAGATAATGAAAACGCGCGCCTGGCGGGCAAAAACCGCAATAACGGGCGGGGCCTTGTCCGTGGGCGCGCTTGCCACCTGGCGCAACCAGGCTTCGCAGCATTTGTCCCCGGCATTGGTGGGAATCGCCCCGGGCGCGATGGGACTTGCGGCGCAGGCCAACTCGCATTACAAGGACTTGCTGAAAATGGTGGAAAGCGACGCATTGAACGGCAGGATAAAAAAAGCGCCCATCGGGTACACTTACCTATTCGTAAACAAAAAGGGCGGCTTGGTGTTCACTAACAAGCGCGTTGGCGCCGAAATAGGCGGAATCCCCGTAGGCAGGAAACGCGTGGTTGCGCAATCGCTCGTGAGGCGTTGATGCTGATATGGCTGGCGAAGGAAACAAACGGGCAACGCCGCTTCCGCGCAAAATCGTCGTCAAAAACGGCCTTTTGACCCCGCAACTGCGGGCGGTTATTTCCGGCTTCCGGAAAATCAGGCGCAGGCGGGATTACTCCGCGGCGCCAACCGTCGCGATGGGGATTGCAAGCCACGTCCCCCTGGTCCTTGGGGACTTGAAAAAAACCGCGGTTTGCATCGTGCCCCCCACAATAACCGGCATTCTGTCCATAAGGAAAAACGACGAGGCAATCGCGCTTTCAAAGAAAATCAGCGGCCTTGTCGGGGAAAAGTTCCTCGCCCCGCACGCTTACGAAAAAATTCCCCTGGAAACGCTGGAGCAGCTTCCAAGATACAAGTATTTTTACTTAAACCAGCGCGGAGGGCTCGTCTTCACGAATGCGCCGTGCGGCCGCAAAATCGGCGAAATGAAGCTGGGAAGAAAACGCTACCCCACCGGCTCGGGAAAATAAAAAAAAAGATTTTGGCGCTTTTGTTTTGCGCCAACTGTTTTTCGGAGATTGATGGGGGCGGCGGGGATTTTGCCGGTGCCGCCTCAACCGCATTATTGCCGCGTTTAGTGCGCACGCGCGAAAAGCGCGTATTTCGCGTCAAGGTGCAAAAGCTGCGCGAATGCCGCCGCGTGCCTTGACTTGGTTGTCGCATAGTGGAGCACGGTCGTCATCGCCACAAACGAAAGCGCGATTCCGAGGGCGAACATCGAGCGCTCGAAAATCACCGTGGGAATGAGCGCGGCCCAGTACGCGGCGGTTGTCGGGAACACCCATATCCAAATCGAGCCGCCGACCGCGTGCGCGGTCATCGTGGCGCCAAGGCTTTTCGCAAGCAGATTGTCGGCGAAAAAGAGCTTTGCGATTATTGGGACGCTCCAGAAAATCGCCGCAAAATACCACGCCTGCGCGCCAACGGGGTTGAGCAGGAAAAGGGCGATTGCCGCCAACGGCACGAGAATGCCGGTTTTCGCGTTTTCCTTGTTTTGCGAAAAGTACCACGCGGCGAAAAGCATGGGCAGCAATCCGAAGAGCGTCCATGCGCCCACGGCCTTGTGCAAAAGCAGCGTGTTTATCGCCGCGTTGGCAAGCTCTGCCGCAAGGATTACCGCGATTCCCACAACACCGAGGAACGAGCCGGCAATTGCACCGAAGAACTGGAAGACCGTGAAAGCCGGGCTCTCGGCAACGCCGAAGGGCATGACCATCGCCGAAAAATTCAACTGCTGCGCGACGAGCGCCGCGAGAGTGAAAAGCGCCAGGAATAGTCCCTGCTTTTTGTCAAGCTTGAAGCCGAACAAGTCCACCAAAACCCCCACCCCTTTTAGGAAAATAAGACTCGAAGTTGTTTCCGCGCAATCGTTTTTATTGCCTTTTATTCTGCTGCCCCCGCAAAATGCGGGGGGCGCAAACGTCATTTCGCCTTCGCAAGGATTTGCCCGATTTCCTTCGCTATTTCCGGCGACTCGGACGGCTGGCGCTTCATCTTCGCCTCGACTTTGCGCAGTTGCTTGAGCGTGCCAAGCAAAAGGACGCCGGTCTTGGGCTTGCGGCAGTTCACCGTCCACTGGCTCACCGCCGCTTCGGCGCCAACAGAGAGGCACTCCTGCTTCAATATGTTCGCAATCGCGTTGCGCACGCCCGCAAGTTTTATTGCGAGGAAAACGCTTTTCGGCATCATTTCCGCAATGCCCCCTTCGCTCACGCCGATTTTTTCCATCTCTTTTTTGGCCTGCGCCATGGTCCTGATTTTCAAAAGCTTAGCCATCATTTCACCACCCGTTTGCCGGCCAACAAGCCCGATTTCAACTCGCCCTCCAAATACAGCGAGCCTGCAACAAGCACGACCGCCCGTTCTTTCCGCGCTTCGCGCACCGCCGCGGAAAGCGCGCCCCCTGCAGAATCGAATTCCACCACACGCCTGCACTTTTTCCTTGCAACGCGCGCAACACGCGAGGGCGCAGCCGAGCGCTCGATTGCCACCCGCGTTGCAAACACCTTTTTTGCTTCCGCCGCAAGAGGGCCGGCGACTTTGGCAACGTCCTTGTCATTCATCACCGCAAGCACGAGAAAAATCTTTCTTCCCTTCAACAAAGTCCGCACGGAGCGCGCGAGAGCTTGGGCGCCTCGGGGGTTGTGTGCGCCGTCGAAGATTACAAGAGGCTTGCGGGAAACCGTCTCAAGCCTCCCCGGCCATTTTGCAGCCCTGATTCCCGCGGCTATCGCCGAATCGGTTATCCGCGGGGCGGGCGAGGTTTTTTGCAACACTTTCGCGGTTGCAAATGCCACCGCCGCGTTTTCCGCCTGGAATTCTCCGGGCAGTTTTGTTTCAAGTGTTTTGTTTCCAAAAACGCCGCGCACGTTAAGGGACGTTCCGAAAAGCGAAGATTTTTGCAAAGAATATTTGACGTCAGAATTGCCGCCCGAAGGGCCGACTGTGAAGAGCTTTGTTTTTTTGCGCCCGCATTCGCGCCTTATTGTTGCAAGGGCTTTTCCCGCGCTTGCGGTGACCGCGAAGCGGCTTTTCCTCAAAATCCCCGCCTTTTCTTTCGCAATTTTCTCCACGCTGGCGCCGAGGGCTTGCGTGTGCTCAAGCGTTACGTTCGTAATCACTGAAACCGCGGGTTCAAGCACATTCGTCGCATCGAGCCTGCCGCCCATTCCAACCTCGAAAACGCAAAAATCAGCGCTGCTTTTGGAGAACAGTTTGAACGCAATAACGGTCAGCACCTCAAACGTGCTCAATTGCTCTGCGCGGCCTGCGGCCGCGTTCTTGTTGTAACCATCGACAAAATGCTTGGTTTCGGAAACAAGTTCGCAAAACTTTTTGTCCGAAACGTCTTTGCCGCCGATTTTGAACCGCTCGTTGTATTTCACAAGGTGAGGCGAGGTGTAAAGCCCCGTTTCATTCCCGCTGCTGCGCAGGATCGATTCAAGCATGGCTGCAACCGAGCCCTTACCATTCGTGCCCGTAATCAGCACGCACGGGATTTTTTCAGGCACAACGCCAATTGCCTTGCAGAGGGCGCGCGTGGGCCCAAGCGACCACTTTTTTTTGGCGGGCAGACCTTCGAGGAACGCGACTGCTTCAGAGTAGTCCAAGCAAAATGCACCAAAAACCAAACAAACTAATTGCGCGCGCTTGTTATGGGCGCGGGAATCTGGCCGCCGCGATTTACGAAGCCCGCGCTTGAAAATTTGCTCACGTTCATCACTATCGCCGTGCCGAACAACCCGCCCCACTCGACTTTGTCCCCAGGCTTTGCCCCGGGAATTGGAATGATGCGCACTCCGGCCGCCTTGTTGTTCGCGCACCCTATCGCAAGCCCGTCGGCGATTATTCCCGCGATGGTTTCAACGGGAGTGCTGCCGGGCACGGCAACCATATCTATGCCCACGCTGCACACGGAAGTCATTGCCTCGAGTTTTTCCAAGTTCATCGAGCCTTTTTGCACGGCGCGTATCATGCCGGAGTCCTCGCTTACGGGGATGAACGCGCCGCTGTAGCCGCCCACGCGGCTTGTAGCCATGCAGCCCCCTTTTTTCACCGCGTTGTTGAGAAGGAAAAGCGCGGCGGTTGTGCCCGGGGCGCCGGCGCTTTCCAGGCCCATGGCTTCGAATATTTCGGCAACCGAATCGCCTTCGCGGGTTGTTGGGGCAAGGGACAAATCAACAGCGCCGAATTCCACGCCCAAGTTCTGCGCAAGCTCGGTTCCGACAAGTTCGCCGGCGCGGATAAAGGAAGTTGCAAAGCGCACGCCAAAGGGCTTCGGCGCGGCCAAGCTTGTTGTTCTCGCCAACGCGCCCGAAAATATTCCATTCATGGCGGGGGCGTTCCACGCGATTGGCTGCGGGGAAAGCTGCATTAATGTGGGAATCTCGGGGCCCGGCGTGGTGCGCAACGCGGTGTCAAGGCTTGGAAAAAACGCGACGCTTCCCGAAATCGCTGAGGAGATAAAGAAAACTTCCTTCAAAATCACGCGCGCCGGCGAACTTGTCGGAACCGAGCTTGCGCAGAAC
>DAHXMR010000116.1 GCA_027371655.1 Microcaldota archaeon | reverse complement strand
GCGCAATCGTGCAAAACGACTGCGGGCCCGTACGCGTACGACCGCACCGCACGCAAGTACGTGCAGGCGCCCAACCTCGTCCCCGGCTACGGTTACTTCGCAAAAATCTCGGGCAACTGCGCGCTTGGCAAGCCGCCAACGCCGCCGGCACTGCCGGAGTAAACCGTTTTTAAGTAAGTTCGGGTTCTTGTTGGAAATGGACTTATTGAAAATATGCGGGGTTTTGGTTTTCGCATCCCTTTTGCTCGGATGCGTGCAAGCCGGCGAATTGAACGGGGAAACTCCCGCGCAAAACATAAGCAGGCAAGACTTGCAGCCAACGCCGACCGAAGCTGCGCAGGCTCCCACGATAATAGACGAGGCGCCTCCCGCGCTTCCCAGCCAGAATGAAACCCAGATCGCCAGCGGAACGCCTACCGGCTCGGCGGCAGCCGGCGAATTGCCCGCGCTTCCGGAAGCATTGCCCAATTCCGGATGATTGCGGTTCAAAAAAATTGTTTTTGTTTTGTTGGGGAAAACGCGGATGGATTCGAAAAAACTCCGCATGCTTTTCGCAGCCTCCGTGCTTTGCCTTTCCTTTTTCGCTTCGGCGGTGAAAATCGGCGTGTTCCTTCCCGGCCCCGGCGAAATCGCCCCCGGAAATTTGACCTGGTTTGAGTCCAACATCAGCCGCAAGACCGACTCGTTCCTCTGGTATCAGTCCATCGCCGAAGACTTCGACGCCGCGGCATTTGCGCCCATCGCGCAAGGCGGCCGCACCATTCAGCTTGCATGGGAATTCTGGGACCCAGGCGCCCTTGACGCGGTGAACCAGCCCAATTTCCGCCTGAAAAACATCACCAACGGCAACTACGACGTCGACATCCACAGGTGGGCCCGCGAAATGCGCGCCTTCGGGTATCCGATAATAATACGCCCACTGTGCGAGATGAACGGCGACTGGACAAGCTGGTCGGGCACGGTCAACGGAAATTCCCCGTCCGACTTCATTCCCGCATGGCGCCATTTGCACGACATTTTCGTGCAGGAAAACGCAAGCAACGTCAAATGGGATTGGTCGCCAAACGTCGACGCCTCGCTTGCCGACGCGAACAACACGTTCAACTTATATTATCCCGGCGGCGCGTACGTCGATTACATGGGATTCGACGGCTACAACTGGGGCACCATGTACAACACGCCGGCGTGGACCTCGTGGTGGCGCAACTTCACGGAAATATTCGGCTACAACTACGACGTGGCGGCAAGCCGCACAACAAAGCCGATAATGGTCTCCGAAACCGCGACCACCGAACTCGGCGGAAGCAAGGCCCAGTGGATAACCGACGCGTTCGCCGCAATCCCCACGCGCTTCCCAAGGCTTGAAACCCTCACGTGGTTTGACATCAACAAGGAAACCGACTGGCGCGTGGAAAGCTCCAACGCAAGCCTGCAGGCGTTCAAAAAAGCCGTTTCAATTCCCGCAAACGCAACCCCGACGCCCACTCCGACTGCAACTATTACTCCGAAACCTTCGGCAACGCCGTCCCCCTTCCCAACTCCCACGGTCGTTCCCACGCTTTCGCCAAAGCCGTCAACCACGCCAACGCCATCGCCCTGCTCGCCGTTCGTGTGCGCGCTTTACTGCCCGTACGGATTTGTCACGGGCGCGAACGGCTGCGCCCTGTGCATTTGCGCCAACGCGACTTCCGCTCCCACTCCAACGCCCGCCCCAAGCGCAATACCCGCAAATTACCCGACGCCCACGCCTAGCCCGGCGTCTTCACCCACGCCGGTTCCGACTGCTACGCCCGCACCTACTCCAACGCCCACTCCCGTTCCGACCGCGGCTCCATCGCCCACTCCCGTGCCCACAATCGCTTTCACGCGCAACATGACCGCGGGATGGAACATGTTCTCATCCCCGGTGGCAACAAACGGGTATTCCCTCGTTGCCAGCACGGATTGCGTCGACTCGTCAAACCAGCCCCCCATAGTGCAGCACTACGACACAAAAACCAAGGCATACGCGGCAATAGGAAGGCTGAAAGCCGGCTGGGCATTCCCCTCGCAATACGGCATGTGGGCATCAGTCGCGCGCACATGCAGGGTAACCTTCACCGGCACCGCCAAGGCCTCAACAAAGGGCAATGTCCTTTACGCGGGAGCAAACCAAATCGGCGCGCCATACTCCGCAGTGCCGTTCACAACCGCAACCGCAAACTGCAAAGTCCTCGCGGGCCCGTACGCCTACGACGCGCTGCACGGAACATACGTGGTTGTGACAAACCTCGTGCCCGGCGCGGGATACTTCACTAAAGTCGCGGCCAACTGCATCACGTCTTAAGAGAAACGGGGGCGTGTGGGAAATTCAAAATGAAAAAACTTCTCGCAATCGCGCTGATGCTTTCGGGAATATCCGTCCTGCTTGCAGGGTGCCTGGAGCAACAGGCCCAAGGCCCCGCCGAAACCGCGTCCCCCGCGCCAAGCCCGGCTTCTTCAATTGCCGCACAACCAACACCGGCGCCCCAAAGCCCGCCTTCGCCCCACTTCGTGCAATCCCCCGGCCAACAATCCGTTCCCACTCCTCCTGCGCCCCCGTTCGGCGGATGAAAAAGCACACAAATTGCCCCTCAAAAAACAAGGCGCGCCAATGCCCCCTGGCATTAGCCCTTTCAAAAAGTTTAAGTTCCAAAGACCGCAAAGTTGGTATTGCCATGAAAAACCCGATTACAATAATGGTCGCCCTTGCAATAGCCGCCCTGCTTTTGGGATGCGTGCAGCAAACCGAATCCAACGCGCAGGCAACCGCGCAAGCGGCGTCAGTAACTTTGCAGCCCACGCCCGCGCCGCAAGAGGCGCAGGGTTCGCCTTTGCCTTCAGGGTTGCAACAGCAGCAAGGCACGCCGCAGCCCTCGGCATCGGTAGTGGCTGAGGCTGCCGCGGCAACGGAAACTCCAACCCCGCAGCCCGCACCGTCCGCGGCCATGAACGCGGCGACTCCGCAGCCAACCGTTTCCTCCGCCCCGATGCCCCCAAGGCCGCAGCCGCCGTCAACCAGTGGCTCCACCCGCCCGTCCCCGCCTTCGGTCAACACGCCGTAATCCGCCGCAAAAAAAGTTTTCGTCATTAGGCGAACCCAAATTCGTTTTTAAACATTCTTCGCCTTATTCCCTCTGATTTTTATGAGAAAAATAATCGAAGGCTCAATCGCAATCGCCCACGCCGTCGCCCTGTGCAGGCCCAGAGTAATCCCCGCGTATCCAATCACGCCCAGCACTCACGTTCCCGAAGAGCTCTCAAAAAAGCTCGCGGACTACGAGTTCATCCCCGTCGAGGCCGAATTCTCGGCGATAAGCGCGTGCATAGGCGCAAGCGTTGCCGGAGCCCGCACCTTCACCGCGACTTCCTCGCAGGGCCTCGCGTTGATGCACGAGGCATTGCACAACGCAAGCGGAAGCAGGCTCCCAATAGTCATGTTCGTGGCAAACCGCGCCCTCTCCGGCCCCCTCAACATATGGTGCGACTGGCAGGACTCGTTCGCACAGCGCGACACCGGCTGGCTGCAATTGTGCTGCAAGAACAACCAGGAAGCCGTGGACACGCTCATACAGGCGTTCAAAATCGCGGAAAAAACGCGCTTCCCCGTGATGGTGTGCGCCGAAGGATTCTACCTCACCCACGAAATCTCGCCGGTGGACATCCCCGCGCAGGAAGAAGTCGACGCGTACCTTCCCAAGTTCTCCCCCAAGTTCTCGCTTGACTGTGAAAACCCGATGACCTTCGGCGCGTTCTTCCCGCCCGCATACTACCAGAACCTGAAAAAAATCCAGAACGACGAGATGATTTCGGCGATTCCCCAAATCGCGCAGGCGGGAGGCGAATTCGAAAAGCAATTCGGAAGAAAACAGTTCCCGATAACCGAAGAATACGCCCTTGCCGGCGCTGAAACCGTTTTCGTGTCCATGAACGCCCTGGCCGAAAACATCGAGATCGTCGTCGACGAACTGAGGCAAAATGGCGAAAAAGCCGGATTGCTGCGCATAAAGTGCTTCAGGCCGTTCCCCAGGCAGCAAATCGCACAGGCCCTCAAGAACGCCAAAAAAATAATCGTGCTCGAAAAAACGTTTTCGCCCGGGGAAGAGGGCCAGCTTGCGACCGAAACAAAGGCCGCACTCCTTGACGGCGGGCTTTCCCCGAAAGCCCTTTGCGCGGTGTGCGGGCTGGGCGGCCGGGACGTCAAGCTCGAGGACATAAAAAGCGTTTATGAAAAAGCCAAGGCCGGGGAAACGGGAAGCCTCTGGCTTTGACAATCGTTGAAAACGAACCGGAATCATTATGGAGAAAAAAACGCGGCAGGAACTGCTTCTGCTTTTGGCGCAAAAGGGGGGGGCCGCGCACTCGGTTGGCGCGACGACCGTCGCCCTTGCCAAAGAGCTGGGCGCGTCGCAGCAAACGGTTTCGCGGTGGATGCTCGAACTCGAAAGGGAAGGCAAAATCGTGCGCACGCCGTTGGGCGCAAGGCTTTCGCAAAGCGCGCACGGCGAACTCAAAGCGCTGCACGCGCGGCTTGCGGAAATGTTTTCTAAAAAAAGCGGTGAAATTTTTTTGGAAGGAAAACTCGTTTCGGGATTCGGCGACGGCGGATACTACCTGTCCCTCGGCGGATACCGCAGGCAGTTCGAGAAAAAGCTCGGCTTCGCGCCCTTCCCCGGCACCCTCAACGTCTTCCTCTCAAGCGCCGACGACCTGCGGGCAAGGGCCGAACTCGACGCGAAAAGCGGGATTCCCATTTCGGGCTTTTCCAGCAGGGAACGCAAATTCGGGCCCGCGAAGTGCTTCAAGGCGGAAATAAACTCCAAGGCCCCCTGCGCGGTGATAATCCCCTCGCGCTCGCACTACGGGAACGAGACGCTTGAAATAATGGCGCCGCAAAACCTGCGCAAGACCCTCGGGTTGAGGCAGGGCAGCGCGGTGCGCGTAAAAATAGCATTGTAACAACCTGGTGCAAAAACACATGGCGACCGAACAAGAGCAACTCGACGAAAAATCCGCCGCGGAATACTTCCTGCACGGCCACCGCGCCTGCGCGGGCTGCGGGCCCGCGGTAGTGATGAAACTCGCGCTTCAAACACTCGGCAGGGACGCGGTGATAGTCAACGCCACGGGATGCATGGAAGTGGTCAGCACGCAGTACCCCGAAAGCTCATGGCGCCTTCCCTACGTGCACTCCCTGTTCGAGAACGTCCCCTCGGTCGCAACGGGCGCGGCCCACGCGCTGAAAGCCCTCGGCAAAAAAGGCACGGTGGTGGGAATAGGCGGCGACGGCTCCACCTACGACATCGGATTCGGGGCACTCTCAGGGGCGATGGAGCGCAACGAGGACATGATTTACATTTGCTACGACAACGAGTGCTACGCGAACACCGGCGTCCAGCGCTCCGGCGCCACGCCCTTCGGCGCGGCAACCACCACCTCCCCAAGCGAGGTCCTGGGCAAATCGGAGTGGAAAAAAAGCCTCCCCTTCATCTGCGCAAGCCACGCGGTCCCCTACGTTGCGACCGCAAGCGTGGCGTTCGTTCCCGATTTGAAAAAGAAACTTTTGAAGGCAAAGGAAAAGAAGGGCTTCCGCCTTGTGCACGTGCACGCGCCGTGCCCCCTCGGCTGGAGGTTCGACCCCAGCCAGACAATCGAGCTCGCAAGGCTTGCCGTTAAATGCGGGATGTGGAACCTGTTCGAAATAGAGGACGGCGCGTTCAAGCAGAACATGCGCTTCCCCCAACTCTCGCCCGTTGCCGACTACTTGAAACCGCAGGGCAGGTTCAAGGCGACAACGCCCGAGCAATTGGAAAAAATCCAACTGCATGTGCAAAAAGTCCAGGACGACCTGAAAAAACTGGAAGAAAGCGGAATCAATTTCCAGTATTTCCTGTAAAAACAATCTGGGCGTTTTCTTTATTTCGCGTTTCAGCCGGACGCGTTTTGTGCGCTTGCATTTTCCGCGCTTTGGTTGCCCGCGCCCTGCGGCTTGTACGAGCCCAGAATCCTCTGCGCGTCATCGCTTGTCACGATAGTCCCGCCGAGGGAAATGGTGATAAGCTGCCCCACCTTGCCCGCGTTGCCGCACAGAAACGCGTCGCTTCCCTGTATTCTCACAACGCCGTTTTCCACTTTCACGCAATCGCAGGTGCCGCGGGAAATTTCAACGTCCGCGGCCTTGCACGCCACCTGCGTGTCGTTGCCGTTCACGCACGTTTGCGCGCCGGCAATCCCGATTGAAACGTTCTTGTTGCTCGCCCCAAGCCCCAAAGCCGCCTGCGCAAGCATTTCATAAACGCAGGAAATGTTCCCCGCCCCGCCGAAATCCGCCGAAAGCACCACGTTGCTTTTTCCGCCCAAAGCCGCCCTTAGCGCGGCCTGCGGCTCTCCCGCGCTCTCGAACTTGACGCCGCCCGCGTAATGCTCGTTCGCCTGCTGGGACAGGAACGCCGACAAAAAGAATGCGAACGCGAAAACCGCGACAAACAAAACGACGAGAAGCCCGAAATCCCGCCGTCCCACCGCGCTCCCGCGCTTTTCGCTTTCAGTTACCTTTTTTTCAGCCATTTTTTCCACCAAAGACCCGATAAAAACAACAAAAGCCAAATCAATGAACGAACACGGGTCGCGGAATCCGCGGCTTTTAAGCCGTGCCGAGGAGCGACCCGAATTTGCAATGTGCGACCCGTGGCGATTCGAGATGCTTGCATTGAAGCCACGGGCTTTAGCCCGTGGTCGTTCACATGATTATTTCCAATCCTTCCTGCGCCAGGATTGTTTCCGCAAATTCCGCCTTCGCCTCCTCAAGCAAAGGCGTGCGGTCCTCGTACCTGTTGCTGAAATGCGTAATCAAAAGCTTTTTCGCGTCCGCGGCCTTTGCGCATTCCGCCACCTTCTTCGCCGTGCAATGCTGCTTCTCCTTGGCAAGCGCCGCTTGTGCTTCCAGAAAAGTGCAATCCGAAACAACGAGGTCCGCGTTCTCGAACTTCTTCTTCAACCCCGCGAAAAAAGCGGTGTCCCCAGTGTAAACAATCTTCTTGCCGGGCTGCAAATAAGTGACATCGTTGAGTTTGACGGTTTTCTTGCCAACCTGGACGGTTTTCTTTTCTTGCAGCTCGTAGAACAGCCGCCCCCGCACGCCGTCGGAAATCTGGTCGCACACCTTGTCGGGGTGCCCCTCGGTCACCGATTCCGAGGTGAAAAGATACTTGCCGTTCCTTGCTCCTGCCATGAAAAACCACTCTCCAAAAATCGCG
>DAHXMR010000091.1 GCA_027371655.1 Microcaldota archaeon | reverse complement strand
AAGGGGTCGTGATGTTTTATGAAAAGCAAGGCAATACGCACAAGGCTCAAAGTCCACCGCAGCCAAGAGCGTAATGAGAAAAAGGGTTGTCCAAATGCCCGTTTTGCCGTTTATAAGCGACATCCAATTGCTTTTCCTCTTGGGAATAAGCAACCTGACATTCCTGTTCCTCGTGTTCTTCTCCTGCCGCTGCGTCATGGGCAGGCAAATGTTCGAAATCCTCTGGAAAAACCAGTGGTACCAAAAATACTACTTCCCCGCCCACTGCTACTATTGGTGGGGATTCTTCCTCTCCGTGCTATTGCACACGCTGGTCGCGCTAAGCCTGTTCGGAAACCCGTTTGCGCAATAAAAAACCGCCCCTTCGCAAACGGCAACGTTTGCGAATCTTCGACGCCAGTCGAAGTATTTCTTTTTTTGCGAAAAAAAGAAAGGACACTTCGGCATATTTCGGCTGATGCCGAAAATTCGAACGCAAAGCGTTCGATGCAGCCGAAGATTTGTGCGCAAGAGCGCACAATACAGTTGCGCGCCAAAGAAAAAAAACTAACGGCTTCGCGCAAAGATGCAATTTACAACGCAATAAAAAATTAGATTACGCCGGCGCACGGCGAGCTAAAACTACGGGTAGTGTTTTACCTGGCGCCTGTTTTCGCGGCGGTCTTTCCTGCGGCGGACTTTGAGCCTTGTGCGTATTGCCTTGCTTTTCATAAAACATCACGACCCCTTGGTTAAATTTTAAGAACGAGCGCCTTGTTGTGCACGTCGAACGCGGTTTTCCCCGCGTCTTCCATGGTGCTTCCAATGCTTGTGAAGCCGTGCTCTTTTATTACGGCGTATTTGCCCGTTTTGCCCAAGGTTTCCGCAACCCACCGCGCGAGCTCCTTCGACCCGTAAGGGCACGGCCGGGGCGTTTCAAGCACTCCCAGCGCCTGCGCGGTTTCAAGCACCACGTCATCGTGGCCGTGGAAAACGGCATTAATCTCGGGCCTCCCCTCGTAAATCAAAAAATGCATCAACGTCTCCGAAGACGGCGGGGCAAAGCCCTGCGCGTGCACCACGCCCTCCTCAAAAGAGCACTTTTTCACCAAAACCAAGTCCTTCAACGAAACGCTCGCGAAGTCTTTTCCCGACGAGGTAATCACAAAGCCCCCGTGCGCCCTGAAACTCAAATTGCCCGCGGAGCGCTTTTTCCCCCCGAAGTCGAAGTGCGGCGCAATCCCCGCTTCCGCAAACCTCTTGCACCACGAAAGCAACTCCGCCGCCTGCCCGTGCTCTTTTTGGGAAAACCCGGGAAGCTCCTCCCGAAGCAGCACGCGGAACTTCACGCCCCCGAATTCTTCGTCCATTTTCCACAAAACCCCACTATTTATCCAAATGCCGCGCAAAAATTTCAGCGCCGCCTTGCAACGCGGGGGAACCTTACTTCGACCTGGAGCTTTGTCGGCGCCTTTCCCGCGGGCCCGACCGAATTCAAAAACACCTTTACGTCTTCCTTGTCCAATTGCGCCTCCGCCGCAGGCTTGGGTTTTCCAGCCACGCCGGCAACACGCCCCGCAAGGGACTGGGAGTGCGCGTCAATAACCGCCTTTTTTATGCCACCCAAAAACTCGGCATTCTTTTTTACCTGTTCCAAGGGAAACAGCATCCTTGCGACCCGCGCTTCGGAAAGGTCTTGTTTGTACTTTCCCTCGATTTGCATCCTGCGAATGTCCGCGGCCGAAGGCGTGCGAAGCCCCTTCACTTCCTCGGTGGCAGGTATGATTCCCCTATCCTTCCTCGGCAGCTTTAACCCGCCCGGAATGGGCGAACGAACAGGCAACGCCGGCGGCGCTTGGACCTCGTAAGGCATCAAAAAATGCATAGTTACCACGCCAGCCCCCGGGCGCGTTGCGGCATGCGCAAGCCCGCGCTTGCCCAAGCTCTTGCGGATTCTTTCAAACACCTTCTCCTCAACTGGCGACGGCTTCCAGCCATCGCGCTCCCCATGCGTTCCAG
>DAHXMR010000084.1 GCA_027371655.1 Microcaldota archaeon | reverse complement strand
CGGCTTGGGCTTCTCCTTGCGATGATTTGACATGGCTTCCAAAAAACAGGTGACTTTCGCGGTGCTTGGGCCCGCTGGCACTTTTTCCGATGCCGCGCTTGAAAAATACGCAAGCAAGCAGAATGCAGGCGGCGGCTTTTTGGCAAAGAAACTTTTTTTCAAGAGCCTTCCCGAGGTGTTCGACGCTGCCGAATCGGGAGTGGCGCAGAAGGCGGTGGCGCCGGTTGAGAACGCGCTTGGCGGGACGATTTACACCACCCTCGACAGGCTTTATTCCTCCGATTTGTGCGCGGAGGCCGAAGTGCTCGTGGTGGTTTCCTATTGCGTTGCGCGCTTGAAGGGCGCCAAAAAGCCTGTGGAAAAAATTTTCGGTCACCCGCAGGCGTTCGAGCAGTGCCGCAACTACTTGAGCGAACGCTTTCCCAACGCGGCAAGGATTTCCTCGCTCAGCAACGTGCAGGCGCTCAAGGACCTTGCGGCATCGGGCGACGAAACGGCCGCGGCGCTTGGGCCGGAAAAGCAGGCGAAGGCGCTTGGGCTTGAGATAATCGCGCGCAACGCGGAGGACGCGGCGTACAACGTCACGCGCTTTTTCATAATTGGAAAAAATCCCCAAAAGCCCACGGGCAACGACCGCACCAGCCTTGTTGTGGAGCCGTCGGCAAACCGCAGGGGCATACTGCACGAAATCCTCGGCGAATTCTCCTCGCGCGGAATCAACCTTTCCAAAGTCGAGTCCCGGCCCTCGCGCCGCAAGCTTGGCGAATACGTTTTTTTCATCGACTTCGAAGGCCACCAACACGACGAGGGCGCAAAAGCCGCGCTTGAGGCAGTGTCAAAAGTCGCAAAAGTGAAAATATTGGGGTCCTACCCCCGCGAATACTGAAAGAGCGGCGCCAGCGGGCGCAACTGGAAAAAACGGTTTTGCAAATGTTCGAATTCCTCCTCGCATTCCTCGACGGCGTGCTCGTCAAGCTCACCGACGCGCAGGTCGACGAAAAAATCCTCTCGCTTTTCTCGCGCATGCAATACGTTACCGCAATCGCCTACGGCGCGATTTCGGGGTATTTGCTATCGACAAGCGCGGAGTTTTCAACCGTATTCCTCGCGGTCGCAATCGGCGTTTTGTTGGGAAAAAAAATAGACCGGCCGGCGCACCAGTATGCGTTCGCAACGCTTTTCGCAACAATAGCGGTATTCGGGGTGAAAACGCCCAACCTTCCCCTGCTTGCGATTTTCGTGCTGATGGGCGCGGCGGACGAGTATGCCTCGGATTTTGCGGATTCGCGCCCGAAGCTTCCAAGGCCCGCTGCAATGTTTTTCTCGCGCAGGCTGCTCTTGGACATCACCGCGCTTCTGGCATCAGTGGTGCTCAACAATTTTGCATACTTTTTCGCAATACTCTCATTCGATATCGGGTATCAGCTGGTGTCGTGGTTCGCGTCAAAGAACCTGCCCCCGCAAGAGGTGCGCGGCCACC
>DAHXMR010000076.1 GCA_027371655.1 Microcaldota archaeon | reverse complement strand
TTAGCGCAAGCCTTTTCAGCTACCGGCCGATGAGTTTGAGCAGCTGGCTGGTGCGGTGGTGGGTGGCCAACGTTTGCTTTTGGAAGTGGCAGTCTTCGCTCCAAATCCCGACCGTTCCGTTTTTTCCGCCAAGCGCCAATGCAAGCGCAAGAAAGGGTGCGTCTTTTGCGTCCGGGACCGCGCGCAAGGCGGCCGGCAATTCTTCGCGGTAGAAACCCTCCGGAAGCACTGTGACGATTTTCCCGATTCCCGCCAAAAACGCGTCGAAGGTTTCCCCGTCCAGCCCGGATTTTGACAGAAGCTCGCGCTTGTGCGAGGTTATTTCGTCCAATAAGAAGTCTGGGGCGAACAATTCGAGTTTTGGGTTGGCGATGAGCCTGCGGGTTGTGGATTGTTTCAGCAATGCGGCGATTATGATGTTGGTGTCAACCACTAGCTTCAAGTGCCAATCCCGTGCCTTTTTGCGATGCCGGTTTTTATTTTTTCGCCGATTTCAAAAGCGTCTTTTTCTGATAGCCCGCTTTTGGAGGCAAGCGTGTTCATCCTGTCCAGCCATTCCACGCGCTCGGAGATGGCCTTGCGTGCGACTTCACTCCACTTTATTTCCGAGTGCCGCTTCATTGCGCCGAACAGTTCATCCGATATCGAAAGAGTGATGTTGTGCGTCATGTTTAATCTCTCACATATTTATGTGAGTTATGTAACTGCACGTATTTAATGGTTTTGGGCTGCCGACTTCAGAATATCGTCTGCATCCTTTCCAGCGCCTCCTTTATGCGCGGGATAGGCTGGGTGAGCGCGAACCTCACGTAGCCCTCACCGGTGGGGCCGAAGCCCGTTCCCGGGGTTGCCACGACGCCCACGTCGAGCATTTTCGCAGCCATTTCCGTCGAGGGAGTTCCCCCGGTGGGCACCCAGAGGTAGAACGTTGCTTTGGGCTTTTTCGCGTTGAATCCAAGTTGCCGCAGGCCGTCAACGAGGGCGTCGCGCCTTTTTGCGTATTCGTTCATGTTTTCGCGCACTTCTTTCGGCGGTTGCGCCCCCGAATATGATTGCAGTGCCGCGATTGCCGCGCGCTGGGCGTACATTGGCGTGCCGGAGTCTATGTTCGACTTGATTTTTTTCAATCCGCCCACAAGCGCCGCGTCGCCCACCGCGAACCCGATGCGGTCGCCGGTCATGTTGAACGTTTTTGAAAGCGAGTGGAACTCGATGCACTTGGGCGAGAATTCGAGCGCGGAGGGGCTCACGTATTCGTCAAATGTGAATTCCGAATAAGCGTTGTCGTAGCAGTATACCAACTCGTTTTTTTCGGAAAATTCCGCGGCTTTTTGCATGAATTTGGCGTCGGCAACCGCGCCCGTCGGGTTGTTGGGGTAGTTCAAGTAAATCATTTTCGCGCCCTTTGCCTGCGCCTGGGCTTTTTCCAGGTCGGGAAGGAAGCCGTTTTTTTCAAGAAGCGGCAAGTAAACGGGCTCGCCGTCGCAGAGAATGGTGGCGCCCTGCGAGTATACGGGGTACGCGGGGTCCGGGCACAGCACCTTGTCGCCGGGGTTCACGAACGCGCGCGCAACGTTGGCGATGCCTTCTTTTGAGCCCACCATGCACGTCACCTGCGTTGCCGGGTCGAGTTCCACCTTGAACCGCCCCTTCATCCAGCGCACCACCGCCTCGCGGAAGTCTTTTTCGCCCTCGCTTGACGGATACTTGTGGTTTTCATCCTTTCGGGCTTCCTCGACAAGCGCGTCTATGACGAATTTGGGCGTTGGCAAATCGGGGTCGCCTATCCCAAGGGGAATCAGGTCAACGCCTTCCGCGCGTTTTTGCGCCTTGATTTTCTCTATCTGCGCGAACAAATAAGGCGGAATGCGCTGCACCCGCTTCGAGTATTCGAAAGCCATAAAGCAAAACCACCCGTTTTTCCAATAGTCACAATCGTTGAATTGCTAGAGTTGAATCGTTCCCCTGAATACTTCTTTTGCCGGCCCTTTCATCCACACCTGCGAAAAGCCGGGCGCGATTTTTATGTACAGGTCGCCGCCGTCAAGCCGCATTTTCACCCACGCGCCGCGGGCGAACAATCCCTTTTTCGCGCCAACCGCAACGCTTGCGCAGGTGCCGGTGCCGCAGGCAAGGGTCATTCCCGCCCCGCGCTCCCACACCACCATCCTGCCCCCGGTTTTGGAAACCGCGCGCACGAATTCCACGTTGGTCTTGTTGGGAAACATTTTGTTCCGCTCCATTTCGGGGCCCAGCCTGCCCACCCGTTCATGGGCGAGTTTTTCATCGCTTTCCTCGAATACGACCGCGTGGGGGTTTCCCATTGACGCCTCGGAAAAAACGATTTTTTCCCCGCACGCGTTCACCTGCGCGTTTTGCCTGCCGAAAACCGGACTGCCCATGCCCACAACCAAAAGCTCGGCCTTCCCGCCTCCGGTTTTGGCGACCTCGATTTTCTTTATTCCCGCCCCGGTTTCAACAAGGAATGATTTTTCCCCAACAAGCCCGTGGTCGAACGCGTATTTCGCAACGCAGCGCACGCCGTTGCCGCACATTTCGGACTCGGAGCCGTCGGGGTTGAACATCCTCATGCGCACGCCCGCCCTCGCGCTTTTTTGCACAAGAAGAACGCCGTCGCTTCCGATGCCGAACCTGCGGTCGCAGATTTCCCTTATTTTCGCGGGCCTTTTTTCAAGCCCGGTCCTGCGCCGCGTTTCGTCCAACAGCACGTAGTCGTTCCCAAGGCCGTGGTATTTGAAAAATTCAAGCTTCAAGCCCGATGCACCTCAAGCCTTAACAGGTCCTTCAAGCCGCCCCGCCTCGATACGAGCGTTTCCTTTTTCCCGTCGATGAGCACCACGGGCGCGCGGCTTCTTGAATTGTACTCCGAGCCCATCGAGTAGCCGTACGCGCCGGTGTTCAGCACGGCCAACAGGTCGCCTTTTTGCAGTTTGGGGAGCTTGCGGCCGGTGGCAATCCTGTCGCCAGTTTCGCAAATCGTCCCCGTGACCGTGTACGTTTGGCTTTCGGGCCGCCCGATTTTTCCATCAACCAGGATGTGGTGGTAGGAGCCGTACATCGCGTGGCGCAAAAGGTCGTTCATCGCAAGATCGGTGCGGCAGAATTTTTTCCCCGGCGTTTCCTTTACCGAACGCGCGGTGGCAAGCATGACTTCCGCGTCGCACACGAGGAACCTTCCCGGCTCAATTGCGAAAACGGGGTTTCCCAAATCGAATTCGCGCACCTTTCCCGTGAACAATGCGCACAATTCCGAGAAATGATTTTCCAAGTCCAAAGGCATCTGTTCGGGCTTGTAGGGCACGCCCAGGCCCCCTCCGAAGTCGAGGAACTCGAATCTTATCCCCAATTTTTCCCGCGCCCGCCTTGCAAATTCGAGAATCACGTTTGCGGCCTTCAAGAATTCCCCGCTCTCAAGCACCCCGCTTCCGATGTGGCAGTGCATGCCGAATTTTTCCACTCCCGCCGCCTTGGCCTTCGAATACGCCCCGATGATGCGGTCCTGCCAGATGCCAAACTGCGAGTCGACGCCGCCCGTAATCGTGTGATGGCTGTGGCCCGCGCCAAAATCTCCATTCACGCGGAACGAAAGAATCCCCGGGGGCTTGCCCCCTGTTTTTGCAAGCACTTCGTCCAAGTCGTCCAAGGAGTCGATGTTGAGCGTGATTTTTTTTGCAAGAAGCGTTTCAAGCTCCTGTTCCGAATTCCACGCGCCAGTGAACATTATTTTTTCCGCGGGAAAGCCGGCGCCAAGCGCGCGCAGTGCCTCGTTTGCCGAAACCGCGTCGATGAACGCGCCCTCCTTCTTCAAAATTTTGAGCACCGCGGTGCCGGAATTCGCCTTCATCGCGTACAAAATGCGAAAGGGGACTTTTTGCGCTTCGATCGCGCGCTTCAATTTCGCGTAATTTTCGCGCATTGTTCACGGGAAAGGTGCGCGAATTCGATTTGGGAAAC
>DAHXMR010000068.1 GCA_027371655.1 Microcaldota archaeon | reverse complement strand
GAGGGTCACCGGCCGCGCGCTTTACTCGATGCTGTTCCCCAAGGAACTCGAATACGAGGGAAAGAACCGCTCCTGCAAGAAGTGCGAAAAATGCAAGGGCGAAAAGTGCGAGAACGACGCGTTCCTGTGCATCCAGAAGGGCAAGCTCAAGTGCGGCCACGTGGACTCGCGCATTTCCGAGCAGATAACGCACAAGATTTTCTCCGACTTCGGAAGCGAAGCCGCCCGCGCGTACATAGACGGCGCGGCGAAAATGAGCGTGCAGATAGTCACCCGCTACGGCCTTTCAATCGCCCTTGACGACTACGACATGACCGGCAAGGCGCACGAGCAGATCACCGCGCTTTACAAGGAGGGCAAAAACGAGGTCAAGGTCCTCACCAAGAAATTCCGCGACGGCTCGCTTCAGCGCCAGCCGGGAAAAACGCGCATGGAAACCCTCGAGGAACAGGTCATGAACATCCTCGAAAACGTGCGCCACGAATCGTGGAAAATAATCCTGCCCAACATCAAGCGCATGACCGTCGACCTCAACGGCAAGGACATTCAAATGAACACTCCCATCCTGCTCGCATCCGCGGGAGCCCGCGGAAAGGCGATCAACGTCGTGCAAATGGCCGGCCTCGTCGGCCAGCAGGCAGTGCGCGGAAAGCGCATCAAGTCGGGCTACTACGGCCGCATCCTGCCGCACTTCCGCCGCGGAAACCTCGGCGACAGCGCGCGCGGATTCGTGAACCGCTCGTTCAAGGACGGGCTCACGCCGCTGCAATACTTCTTCCACGCCGCAGGAGGCCGCGACTCCGTGGTCGACAAGGGCGTCAACCCCGCAAAAACCGGTTACATGCAGCGCAGGCTCATCAACGCCCTCCAGGACCTCATCGTGCGCTCGGACGCCAGCGTGCGCGACGCCGAGGACAAGATAATCCAATTCAAGTACGGCGACGACGGCAACGACACGTCCGGCAAGCCCATCGCATACGGCGAGCCCGTCGGAGTAATCGCGGCCCAGTCGATCGGCGAGCCGGGCACCCAGATGACTTTGAGGACCTTCCACTACGCAGGCGTCGCCTCATTGGCGCAACTCGGCTTCACGCGCCTGGTCGAAATAGTCGACGCGCGCAAGACGCCCAAGAGCCCGGTCATGGAAGTCTACCTCAAGCCCGAATACGCGGGCGACAAGGAAAAGGTCAAGGCAATCGCCGCGGGCATAGAGGAAGTTACCCTTGAAAAAGTCGCACAGGTGCGCGAAGACTTCCTCAAGAAGGCCGTGAGCGTGGTGCTTGACGAAAAGGCCATGCGCGAATACGGCGTAAAGGAAGACGACGTCCTGAAGAAAATCAAGGCCGTCGCGCCATTCGAAAAGGAGCACGACAAATACGTCGTCAAGCCCAAGTCCGACACCCTGCGCAACATCCGCAAGATAACGACCAAAATCAGCACGCTCACCCTCAAGGGCATTCCCTCAATCAGCCGCGCAATCATCATCGACAAGAAATACCCCGACGGGAAGGTCGAATACATGATCGCGACCGAGGGAAGCAACCTCAAGGAAGTGTTCAAAGTGCCCGAAGTCGACGCCGCCCGCACAAGCACCAACGACATAATGGAAATCGAAACCGTGCTTGGCATCGAGGCAGCGCGCAACGCGATTGTCGCAGAAATAGTCAAAGTCCTCAAGGAACAGGGCTTGAAAGTCGACCTGCGCCACATAATGCTCATCGCCGACGCAATGACCGAAAAAGGCGCGCTCAAAAGCATCGGCCGCCACGGCCTTGCGGGAGAAAAGGCATCCGTGCTCGCGCGCGCCGCATTCGAGGAAACCGCAAAACACCTCGTAAACGCATCGGTGCGCGGCGAAGTGGACAAGCTCACGGGAATAGCCGAAAACATCATCATCGGCCAAATCATCCCCTGCGGAACCGGCAACATCAAGCTCGAAATGCAAGCCGAAGACTAAAACCCGGCCGCAAAATTCCCAAATTGCCCCCTTGCAAACGGGGCTTTGTTTTTTTTACAACCCCCCAGCCTTGGCGCTGCATTTCCCCGACGTGCACTCTTTTATTCTTCAGTTTCCCAAACAATCCAAAATGCACGAGCACGCCATAGTCCACGACTTGGTGGATGCCGCCGAAAAACAGGGCAAAGTCCGCGCAATTTGCGTGGAAGTAGGCACGCTTGCGCCGATTGCGGCAAACGAGCTGCGCGAGGCGCTCTCCGCGGAAAAACCCGCATGGAAAATAACCGTAAAAGAAACCCCCGCAAAAGTGAAGTGCCCAAAATGCGGCTTCCGTGGGGAACCGAAAATAACCGAACGCGCGCACGACTTCGTCTTGTACGAATGCGGAAAATGCGGCGCAATCCCCGAAGTTCTTTCGGGAAAGGAAATCGCGCTGAAAAAAGTTCAAGTTGATTGAAAATGTCGGAACAAAAAATCGAAGCGGTGCGCTGGGTTTTCGCGGCGAACACGTTCCTCATTTTGATGAAGCTATTGGTCACCTGGATGACCGGCAGCCTTGCGGTGCTTGCCACCCTCGTGGACTCGGCCTTCGACATGCTTGGCACCGCCTTTGCATACATCGGCATAAAGAAGGCGGCGGAGCCCGCGGATTTGGAGCACTTGTACGGCCACGGCAAGGTCGAAAGCCTCGCCGGCCTTGCCCAGATGACGCTGATTGGCATCACCGCGCTTCTGCTCATTTCCGAGGCGGTGAAAAGGATAATACTTCCCGTGCACCTCGACGTAACAATTTACGACATTGCGGCAATGGGAATAAACATCCTGATAGACCTGCGCATGTCAAGCTACTTGAGGAAAAAAAGCGCGGAAACCGGAAGCGTGGCACTTGAGGCAAGCGCGGCGAACTACACGTCCGACGTTTGGCAAAACTCCGCGGTGCTTGTTGGCCTAATCTTCATGCAAATGGACTTCGCAATCGCCGACCCCCTTGCCGCGATAATAATCGCCCTCTTCATGCTGCGCATCGTGCGCTCGGTCGGCGGCAAGGCCATGGGGGAACTGCTTGACATAAGCCCCGACAAGCAAATAATCAAGGAAATCGCCGACGCAATCCTTGGCGTGAAGGACGTGAAAAGCTTCCACCACCTGCGCGCCCGCATGGTCGAAGGAAAGGCACTGGTCGACGTGCACCTGCAACTTGGCCCCAATTTGACCCTGCTTCAGGCGCACAAGATTTCCCACAACGTCCGCGAAACCGTGCTCAAAAAAGTGCCAACGGTTGGCGACATGTTCATCCACATAGAGCCCGAAGGCGACAGGGAGCCGGGCGAAAAAATCACTCCATTCGAATTCACGCACGGAAAAAAGCCGGCGACAAACAAAAGGAACAAACAGAAAAAACGCTGAAGCGACAATGTGCCTTGCAATTCCCGGAAAAGTGGTTTCAGTGGCAAAAGGCAGCGCCACCGTCGAATACTCCGAAAAAATCAGGCGCAAGGCAAGCACGCCTGTGCTTGTCCCGAAAAAAGGCGACTATGTTTTAGTGCAGGCGGGGATGGTCGTGCAAAAAGTCTCGCCGAAGGAGGCGAAGGAAGCCATCGCCGCGTGGAAGAAACTTGAAACCGCCTAATCCGGTTTATCCGTTGAGCGCGCCAAGCGTTTTCAACGTGTAGCGCTCAAGCTTGTCGGCCTCCCTTTTCGTGATGTTCTTCGTTGCAAGCCCCCAGTGCGTTGCAACAAGCCCGCCTTTTTTCAAGTCGGCGGATTTCCAGCCGCAAACCGAGCATTCGACAACCTGCCTTGCGGGCAGCATTACGTATTTTCCGCGCCTCTGCGCGACTTCAAAGCTCTTAACAACAGCCTTGCTCCCCTTGGTTGAAATTATCCTGCCCCACTTCGGCAGGCACCTGTTCGCATTTTCCAAAGTCCATTGGAGCCTGCCAGTGATGAAGTGCACGTAAAGCACCTGGAACGAGTGGTGCGCAAGCGCCCCCTTCGGCACCCCGCCGGCAAGCTTTTCGGCAAAACTCTTGGGCAACAAGCCCTTTCCGCACAATTTGGTGCGAATCATTCCGGCAATCGCTTTTTCCGAAACCCCGCCCAACAAACCGTTCCCAAGCCAGTACGCCTCAACCACGCGTTCGTCAAGGGGGTCGGAAATCCCGTTTTCCTTAGCAATCAACCGCAAGTACGGCATCAACGCGTAAAAGCTCTCCAACTTCTTGCGCACCCGCGCGGCGCTGCCTTTGCCCTGCAAGTATTCCAAGAACACGCTCCACGAATCAAGGGCGCCGCAATAGCCAAGCTTGTTGGGCTCAAGCGAAAAACGGCAGGCAAGCGCAAGCCCTTTGTCCATTTTGGCCCACACAACACTCAGGCGGTTTTTGCCGCAAACGGATTGCGCAAAAGAAGACGAACCGCGCCCGCCACATTCGCCGAGCCGACTGCGAGAACCACTCCCGCAACAAGAAGCGCGGTGCCCGCGATTTGGGGCATTGTAAGCATTTTTGCGCCGAAGGCAAGCGACAAAAACGAGGTGATTGGCGCGCCCAAAAGCAGGACAACCGTTGCGCTTGTCGCGCTTGCCATTTGCAGGCCCTTGTACCAAGTTTCAAC
>DAHXMR010000228.1 GCA_027371655.1 Microcaldota archaeon | reverse complement strand
CGGGAAGGGGAATGGAATCCAAGTCGTGCAAAACCGCCTGCGGCAGTCCGCGCACGATTTTCCCGTGTTCGCGGAACCACGCGCCGGGAATTTCGGAAAATTCTCTGCCCTCGGCAACGCTTGCAAAAGAAAGCTCGCCCTCGCCTGTGACCACAGCGTCAAGCTGCGGGCACTCGTTCATCGTCTGCTCGGGAAGCGCGGACGCGTGCGCGCCGCCGCACACAAGGGGCACGGAGGGAAGCGCGTTTTTGATTTCACGCGCAAGGGCGTACAAGTTGTCCATCTGGGGCGTGAGCCCGCTTATTCCCACCAAATTTGGCGAGAAATCGCGGCAAATTTCCGCAATCTTCTGGCTTTTTGCCTTTTCGCGCTCCAAATCAAGGTCGATTACGCGGACCTCGAAGCCGCGGGACTCGAGGCTCGCGGCAATATACAGCAGCCCAAGCGGGGGAATCGGCGGCGCATCGGGCGAGGAGGACGGCGCGTTAAGCAAAAGCACTTTCTTTTTCAAAGCCTTGCCACCAAATAAGCGTGCAAATACTTCGCCACGTTGAACGCCTCGCGGGGCAACTGCATCAAGCCCCGCTTTTTCACGCGGAACGCGATGGCCTTCGGCGCCGCGTGCACGGAAGCCGCCGCGTAGTCGCGCAACTTGGCAATCCTCTCGCGGGAAAGCGTTTCGTTGCGCATCGTGGCGGAATACCCGGACACGAGGTTCCACTCCTCGCTTTCCAAAAACGCGTTGTCCTCCGCCCACTTGCGCAACTTGGTTCCCGGATACGGGCTTGCAACCGTGAACTGGCAGTATTCCGGGTTAAGCTCTTTGGCAAAGTGCACGGTTTTCTCAACGCTCTTGCGCGTCTCCCCCGGCAATCCGATTATGAAGAACGCGAATACCTCGATTTTGTTGCGTTTGCACGCGGCAACAACTTCCTTGGCCTTCTCCGGCGTAAAAATGCGCCTGCCCACGTTCTTTAGCACCTGCTCGTCCGCGCTTTCGATGCCGATGTTGACGCCAACGCATCCCGCGCGGGCCATTTTTTCAATCAATGCGTCGTCAAGCGCGTCCACGCGGGTTTCGCAGCGCCAGACCAAATCCAATTTGCGCGAAATCATCTCATCGCAGATTTTTTCCGTGCGTTTGCGGTCGAGGGTGAACACCGCGTCGCGGAAAAGCACCGCTTTTGCCCCCAGCTTTTTGGCAACGAAATCAAGCTCGCCGACAACGTTTTCAGCGCTGCGGAAACGCCATCGCAACCCCTGTGCAACTGGGTACGGGCAATAAACGCATCCGTACGGGCAGCCGCGGCTTGTGAGCATCGTCAAGAACGGAGTGCGGTTGCGCACCAGTTCGCCCAAGTAATACTCCTTGTAGGGCACAAGCGTCCAATCGGGGTAAGGCAATTCGTCAAGTTTCTCGATTGGAGCCGCTGGGGGATTGCGCACGACTTCTTTTCCCTTGCGGTACCACACGCCTTCCGCTTTCGCAAAACCGTGCTTGACAATCTTGGCAAAAACCCAGTCCGGCTCGCTTGTCACAATCGCGTCAACAGCATCGCACTCGAAGAATTTTTCGGGAAAAATCGTCGCCTGCGGGCCGAAGAAAACGATTTTTGCGCCCGGAAGCGCTTTTGCCGTTTTTTCGGCAACCGACAAGTCGTAAAGGAACGTGGGAGTGGACGTGCGGAAGGCGACGAATTCAGGCGCAGGTTTTGTTGCCGAAAGCTTTTGGATAAGCGCGTTTTCGCCGAGGCCGGACGCAAGGCAGTCTATGGCCTCGGTTGCAATGCCCGCCTTTTTGCACACGGTAGCGGCGTAAATGAGGTCAAGGGGCGGGATTTTGGTCGCGGGCTTGCCCTTATAAATCTGGCCAAAGCCACCCATCATGTCCTTGTTTGAAACCGATTCGGGCGGGTTCGGGGGGTTGATGAAAATGATTTTTGCCATTTTGCCGGAAGCCTGTTGAAAACCGCTTTTGGGTGCAATGAAAAACGCGAGCCGCACAGCCGCCCCTTGCATGTGGCGGGGACTGACCGCGGGAAAGCATTAGTGAAAAAAAGGCATACCGAAGTATTTTAGGCTTTGCAAAATAAAACAAAACAAGATGAAAACGCCCCGCAGCGGGAGCCTTGAAAACCTCCTTTTTCCCCCAGGATTTGCCATCGCCTGCTTCGTTGCCCTTCTTTTGCTTTTCTCAACTCCCCTTTCAACTGAAATAGAGCGCTTCCAGCTTGCGCAAACGCAGGACTTCATCCACGACCCATACTACCAGCCCGCCGTGCTGTTCAACCGCATTTACTCCTCCGGCGACTTGGACCTCCACGTTTCATTTTCGAATCCCGGACCCGGAAACGCCGCCTTCGCCATCCTTTTCCAATCCGATTCCCTTCCCGCGGATTACCAAGCGCAAATCGAGGCGAACGTTGCTAAAAACGCGCTCTTCGACCAAAACATCACCCTAAGCCCAAACGCCCGCAAAGCCTTCGGCGAATACTCCCTGAAAATGAGCATGCTCAAGCTCTCACCCGAAGGACGGGTGGAAAAGCAGTTCTACCAGAAAAGCTTGCAGGTGAAAGCCTCGCCCTTGGGCTTTTTGGGATTCCACGCCCCATTTTCCCCAAGCTTCCCGTTCTTCCCCCCGCTTGCAATCGCCACATTTGCAATAGCTGTTGCGGCGCTGTTCCTCGTGCGGAAACGCCTTGAAGAAATCTGGCGCAGCCACTTGGCCGAAATGGCTGCCATTTTCTTCGCAATTCTCGCAGCGTTCTTCGCATTCGCTTTCCTTTCTTTTGCCGCATTCGCGCACACGCCGGTAGGCTCCACCGACGCGGCACAGAACGCATTGCTCACAATCAACATAATGCAGGGATGGACGGGAGGCGAGGTATTCAACTACAACGACTTTTTTGAAAAGGACAGGAAGCTTTACCTGCCGGTAATGCACCAATTGCTCGCATACGCCTCTGCGCTTACGGGATTGGACCCGATGGCCGCCGCGGGCTTCCTGCTTCCGGCGGCATTATTCTTCCTCGTTCCCTGCGCAATGTTCCTGCTCGTGCGCAAAATTTCGGGCTCCGGCCTTGCCGCGCTCCTGTCCGCGCTCGCACTTGCCTTAAGCTCCAAAATAATCTCCTGGATGTTCGTGATGGGAATCTGGGCCGAGGCGTTCAACCTGCTATTCCTCCTATGCGGCACCATCCTTTTGTTTGAATTCCACAAAAACGGGAGCAAAAAGGCCCTCGCATTCGGGGTAGCGGCAATAGTCTTCTCCGCAATAATCCATCCCGCGGGAATATTCCCCGCAACAATGGCGCTTGTGGCCTTCGCCGGCCTTTACGCCCTGCACAAAGCTGTGCAAAAAGGAAAAGTCAACCCCAAACCAATCCTTTTGGCTATAGCGCTCCTGGCAGTCGCGCTCTCTACTGCGGCATGGAAATACTACGAGCTCCCGTCAGCAGAACGGTACTTCATACCAGTGTTCGCCACGTTCTCGGGGAAAATTCCCGACCAGGCAATGCTTTTCGCGCAGGACCACTGGAACGACCCCGCAATCTTCATCGCCGCATTGCTGGGCGCAGCGGCATTGGGCGCAAAAGAGCTGCGCAGGCTCGAATGGCAATACCTTGCCGCCATGACATTCGCCTCGTTTGCCGCACTCGAAGTCGCCGCCTCCGTGGGAATAGCCAACGACACCGAAGGATTCAACCGCATATTCCACTACGTGGGCCTCTTCGCCCTGCCTTTCGCGGGCATCGGGCTTGCGGCAGTTGCGCGGGCTTGTGCCAACGCTGCAAAAACAATTGCAAACAAAATCGGGCAGGCAAAAAGCGCGGAATCAGTCCAAAAAGCGGCATTCATCGCCGCCATCTGCGCAATCCTCGCATACCTTTCAATTTACTCGCCGCTTGCAAACTACAAGCCCTACGGCCACTACTCGTACATAGACGCGTTCAACGAATTCACAACCGTGCGCACCGACCTGCGCATCTGGCCGCGCTACCTTGCAAACCAGCTTGCCCACGACGCGCTTCCCGAACTCCAAAAACGCGGCATCACCCTCCTGCTCACGCGAAGCGACCCCGACCAACGCCCCACCTCAAGCCCCCTTGACGCATACTGCGTCGAACTGTCGCTTGCAACAGGCGGAATGGACTGCTACAACATATGCCCCCCGCAAGGCTGCCCCGACTCGAAAATATACGAACTCATCGACGCCGCAAGGCAGGACAAGCCACAAGAGAAAAAAGCACTCCTCACTTCGGTTAAAACCAGCCTACCCGAAATCGCCAAAATACAAAAACAAGGCGCAGCATACTTCCTGTATGAAGTGCCCTAAACGGAGAGGTTAAAAATTCTCCAAATCAAATTCCATTTCAATAGCCCCGTCGTATAGCGGCCAAGTATAGCGGCCTTTGGACTCCTTGCAATCCGTCAATTTAATTTCGCGGACGGCAAGCAGAAAGACAGCCGTTGACGGCGGTCCGAATCCGCCCGGGGCTATTTCTTTTTTGATTGGTGCAAAAAACGTGTTCTTCGAAGTCGTAAGGCTCCTTGACATAATCGGCGTAATCGCATTCTCATTCGTCGGCGTGCAAAAAGCCAAGGAAAAGAACTTGGACCTCTTCGGCGCAGTCCTCCTCGGCACCCTCACGCCAATCGGACGCGGCGTGCTGCGCGACATGGTCAACGGCACCTTCCCATACGCCCTCGCAAACGAGTGGTACTTCGGCCTCGCACTCCTCTCATCCGCACTCCTCGCAATCTTCCTCCGCAACGGCGTGCGCGTCCCCAAAAGCCTAGTCGAAGCAGGCGACCTCCTTGGACTGGCGGCATTCGCGGTTGTCGGCGCATCCGTTGCCCTCGCAGGAAACAGGGGCCCGCTTGTCACAATGCTCTACGCAATCCTCACCGCAGCCTTCGGCGGCCTCCTCAGCGACGTGCTAATCAACAACGTTTCCAAAGTGCTCAACCGCGAAGTGTACGCCTCCGCGGCAGGCATCGGCGGATTGGCGTTCTTTTTCGCCTACCCCTTGGGCGTTGACGCCGCGGCAATCGCGGGCTTTGCCACAACCGCAATACTGCGGATTGCAACCGTGAAATGGGGAATAAACCTGCCAAAAATGAACAACCACCCCTTTCTTTTTAGGAAAAAGAAAGGTCTGGTTGAACGCCAAAGAAAAAACTAAACACTGCGCCAAAAGAGGGCATTAAAAACCCTGATTTGCAAAAGAAATACCTCTAGTTTTTCGCGTTTTAAACAATAGGTGAAA
>DAHXMR010000227.1 GCA_027371655.1 Microcaldota archaeon | reverse complement strand
TCGGCAAATTTGGCGAAAAGCTCGGCCTGCTTTTGCCCGAAAAACTCCCCAAGCCCCTGCTCGCTTTTGCTTGAAACGCGCTTGGAAAGCTTTACCGCGCTGCCGTCCGGCAGGCGCACCGACTGGACGGCGTAAAGGTACCTGCCCTTGCCTATTTTCTTTTCGGAAAAGTAAACCACGCAATCTTTAACCCCACACCACTATAAAAAACTTGTTTTTGTGGGGTTAAAAGCGGCTCCCGCATCAGGGGCAGGTTATTGCGTTGCCAATCCCGCTATAATCGCGTCCGCCATCTCCTTTGTGCCAACCGCGCTGGGGTCTTCGCGGGAAGGCTTGAGGTCGTAGGTGACGTTTTTTCCTTCGGCAATTACTGCCTGCACGGCGTTGTAGAGAGCGTTTGCCGCGTCTTTTTCGCCCAAATAGTTCAACATCATCACGCCGGACAAAATCATCGCAGCCGGATTCACCTTGTTCTGGCCCTTGTATTTGGGCGCGCTTCCGTGCACCGCCTCAAAAATCGCTATATCGTTCCCGATGTTCGCGCCGCCCACAACGCCCAATCCGCCCACGAGCCCGGCGCACAAGTCGGAAACAATGTCGCCGTAAAGGTTGGGCAGCACAAGCACGTCGAATTGTTCGGGGCGTTGCACGAGCTGCATGCATAAGTTGTCCACAATCACTTCGGAGAACTCGATTTGCGGGAATTGAAGCGCCACTTCGCGGCAGGTTTGCAAAAACAAGCCGTCGGATTGTTTCATGATGTTGGCCTTGTGCACGCACGACACTTTTTTCCTGCCGTTTTCGACTGCATAATTGAACGCGAATTCGGCAATGCGTTTGCTTCCGAAAACGGAAATGGGCTTGAGGCTTACCGCCGCGTCTTCCCGTATTTTAGCGCCTTTTGCCTGCCCGACAAAGTCGGCGAGAACTTTAGTTTCTGGGGCGCCTTTTGGGAATTCGATTCCTGCGTACAGGTCTTCGGTGTTTTCGCGCACTATGACCAAGTCAACGTTTGAGTAGCGGGATTGCACGCCTTTCAAAAGTTTGCAGGGCCGCAGGCCCGCGTATAAGTCAAATTCTTTGCGCATGCGCACGTTCAGGCTTGAATAGCCTGCTGCAACGGGGGTGGTAATGGGGCCCTTGATACACACCTTGGTGCGCTTTATGGAATCCAACACGCGCTGGGGCAGGGGGTTTCCCTCTTTTTGGAAAACCTCGTCGCCGGCTTCCTGCACGTCCCAATTAATCGCAACCCCAGTTGCCTCGATGCAGCGCTTGGTCGCCTCGGAAAGCTCGGGGCCCACGCCGTCCCCAGGAATAAGAGTAATTTCATAAGCCATGTTTGTTTCACCGATTTTTTGCCAAGTTCAGCAAGACCGCCCCAAGGGGGCACATATACTTGAACTGCTGTTCAAGATTTGAGCGCTGTGCGCCCAACCCCCTTAGTGCGGTCGGTCGCCCAAACCCCCTGCGAGTTTAACTTTTCTTTTTTGCCAAATTCAATAAGCCGCCCGCAAGCACCATGCTTCTTTCCCTTGCATTTAGCGAACATGTGAGCACAATTTTTGCGCCATTCCTGCAATGGCAAGCCCGCGAAAACGATTTTGTTTCCATAAGCGCGGAAAAAAACGCGGAATACGACGAAATAATCGAAATCAATTTGTCGGCACTGCAGCCTCTTGTCGCATTGCCCCACTTGCCCGACAAGGTGGTTACTGCAAAAGAAGCCGCGGGAACAAAGCTTGACCAAGTGCTGATTGGAAGCTGCACCAACTCCTCGATTGCCGACCTTGAAACTGCAGCCAACATCCTTTCCACCGGTCGCGCAAGCGCTTCAACTTCTGTTGGAATTTCCCCCGGCTCTGCCGCCGCGCTTTCCGCAATCACTCAAAGCGGCGCGCTAGCCAAGCTCATAGGCACAGGGGCAAGGGTGCTTGAATGCGCGTGCGGCCCGTGCATCGGAATGGGACAGGCGCCGTGCTCCAAAGGCAACTCCTTGCGCACGTTCAACCGCAACTTCGAAGGCAGAAGCGGCACCAAAGACGCAAGCA
>DAHXMR010000193.1 GCA_027371655.1 Microcaldota archaeon | reverse complement strand
TGCCCGTGCCCACCATTATCGCGGTGGGCGTGGCAAGGCCAAGCGAGCACGGGCAGGCTATGATGAGCACTGCAACCGAGTTGAGGAACGCGAAGGTGAATGCGGGCGCGGGGCCGAAGAAGTACCAAACCCCGAATGTGAGCGCGGCGATTGCGAACACCGCGGGAACGAAAATGGACGCCACGTAGTCCGCCAAAAGTTGTATGGGCGCCTTGGAGCCCTGCGCCTCTTCCACCAATTTGATTATCTGCGCAAGCACCGTGTCCTTGCCCACCTTTGTGGCCTTGAACGAGAACGAGCCCGACTTGTTTATCGCCGCGCCAATCACGCTTGCGCCTTTTGCCTTGAACACTGGAATGCTTTCGCCGGTAATCATGGATTCGTCAACCGAGCTGTCGCCTTCCACGACAATTCCGTCCACGGGGATTTTTTCCCCCGGCCGCACCACTACAATGTCGCCTGCGACCACTTGCTCGACGGGAATCTCGTGCTCTTTTCCCTTGCGGATTACGCGCGCGGTCTTCGGCTGCAATCCCACGAGCTTGCGTATCGCCTCCGAAGTCCTGCCCTTTGCAAGGGCTTCCAAATACCTGCCGAGCAAAATGAGCGTGATTATGACCGCCGAAGTGTCGTAGTACACCACAGCGGCCACTCCGCCGGAGGAAAAGAACGATGGGACAAAAGTCGCAATCACGCTGTAAACGTATGCCGCGCTTGTGCCCACCGCGATGAGCGTGTTCATGTCCGCGCTGCCGCGGCGGATTGAGGCGACAAACCCGCGGTAGAATCGCATGCCGGCGATGAACTGCACGGGCGTGGCAAGCATGAAAAGCAGGTAGTGGAAACCCTGCATGCCCATGCCGAGTATCGGCATCAGCGCGTCCATGCCCATTGAAAGGCCGGCTATTATTGCGGTCAGCACGCCGCTCCATATGAGCGTTGTTTTGAGTGTTGAAATTTCCTTTTCCCGCGCAATCTTTTCGCGGTCCTCCATTTTCTCCTGCGAAGGCGCCGCGGCCCCTGAAACGCCAGCAGGCTCGAAACCCGAAACCCCGTAGCCCGCGTCGGAAACCGCTTTTTCAAAATCCTCCCTTTTTGCAACAGAAGAATCGTATTCGACGGTTGCGCGCTCGGTGGCAAGGTTCACGCCCGCGCTTTTCACTCCGGGCACGGCCTTGAGCGCTTTTTCCACGTTAACCACGCAGGAGGCGCAGTCCATCCCGGTGATGCCAAGGACGTCCTTGACGGTGTTTCCCGCCGCAGGCGGGGCGGATGCGGCGGCAGGGGGCTGTTCGCGCAATGGCTCGTAGCCCGCTTTCTCGATTGCGTTTTCCAATGCGCGCAAATCGGTTGCGCCGGAATCGTACTCGACTTCGGCTTTTTCGGTGGCAAGGTTGACGCGCGCGGCAATCACGCCTTTTTGGGAGTTCAGGGCGCGCTCGACGTGCACCACGCAGGAGGCGCAGTCCATTCCCCGCACGGGGATGGAAACAATCGTTTTTGCGGGAATCGCTTTTTGCTCCGGACTTCGGGCAGCGGGGGGCTTTGCGGCTTCTGCGCTTTTTGGCAGGCTCGGCTTGTAGCCCGCCTTTTCCACCGCCTTGGCAAGCTGCTGCAGGCCGGTCTTTGAGGAGTCGAACTCGACGCTGGCTTTTTTGGAAGCAAAATCAACTGCAGCTTTTTTCACGCCGGGCTCTTTGCGCAATGCCGCAGCAAGCCTTTTGGCGCAATTGCCGCAATGCATTCCCGAAACCCCGAAAGAGGCGGAAACAGTTTCAGACATACAGATACTGTTACCTCCGCTGCAAATTTAAAACCCGCAAACGGAAGCTAATTGATAGCCTAAATGCCCCCTGGTTCAAAACGTTTTTGGGAGCTTGACGCGGCACGGGGCATCGCCGTCGCGCTCATGGTTTGCTACCACTTCGTTTTCGACCTCAAATACTTCGGCATCGCCGACCTGCTCTCCCCGCAGGCGATGTTCTGGATTCCCCGCGCAATAGGCGGCCTGTTCCTTTTGATTTTCGGCATTTCACTTTCCATAAGCTACGCGCGAAACGGGGGAATGGGCGCAAAAGCGCTCGCATTCAAGGAACTCAACCGCGCGGCATTCCTTGCCGCCGTCGCCTGCGCCATTACGATTGCGACAATGATTTACCCCGGCGAGGGCGCAATCGTGTTCGGAATAATGCATTTGATGGCGCTTTGCGCCGTTCTTTCCTTGGCATTCAGGGATTTCGGGCGCCTCAATCTCCTCTTCGGGATAATTCTTGTCCTTGCGGGCTCGCTGGTTGCCACAATCCAAGTTGGCACGCCGTGGCTTTTGTGGCTCGGCCTTGCGCCCGCGGGGTTTTACTCCCTGGACTATTACCCGCTTTTGCCGTGGTTCGGCGTGGTGCTCATCGGGATGTTCCTTGGAAAAAAGATTTACAAAGACCCACGGTGCGCAAAAGCCCCTACTTTTCAAACAGGGGAAAGGGCGCACCGTGGAAAAACGTTTGGGCTTTTGCCTGAAATGCAGACAAGCCCACGGCTTCAGCCGTGGGTCTTTGACCC
>DAHXMR010000214.1 GCA_027371655.1 Microcaldota archaeon | reverse complement strand
GCCCTAGGCAAAAAACGGGCGGCGGCCCCCAAAAAAAGCCGCCGCACGCGGGGTTCACCAACAAGGAAATAATGCAGGACCTCAAGGAAAAGCAGGACGTGCTATCCGCCATGCTCAAGCAGAAAATCTACAACGTCAACGAAGTGGGCCGAGTAATCGCCGCGTACTACCGCAGGCCCCAGGAAATAGTTGAAACCGCCCAACGCGGCAAAAGCTTTTCCGAAATAATCCCGACCGAAGCCGCGCCCTAGGCAAAAAACGGGCGGCGGCCCCCAAAAAAAGCCGCCGCACGCGCTCCGCGGGAAAAGCTCGCGATAATTTCCAAACACGCAGGAGACGAAAAAAATCCTTGGCACTCAAAGTCATTCCGCTGAGCATCCTTCCCCCGAATGCCACGCAATCCCTCGCGAAGACGTTCGCAAGCGCGGGCGACCTGGTGTACTCCGTTTACCCCGCCCTGTCCGAAGACCTGCTGCAGGCGCAAATGGAATTCCCCGCCCGCGAATACGCATCCGCCGCGGCCGCAAACGCCTGCGTCTACGCCGCAACCGCGGCAATAGTCGCCGCAACCCTCGCCGTCCGCACGTTCGCCGTCAAAAGCCCCCTCGAAGTCGTCTTCATAGCCCTGGCCTCGGCCGTGCTCATCGGCCTGCCCGTGCTTGCCACCATAATCACGTTCCCGAAAATCACCACCGCGCAAAAAACCCGCAGGCTCGAGGCCGACCTCATCCCCGCAACGCGCCAGCTTCTCATAGAAATACGCTCCGGCGTCCCACTGTTCAACGCCATGGCAAGCATCTCCAACGACTACGGCGAAGTCTCAGGCGAGTTCCAGAAAATCACCAAGAAAATAAACAGCGGAGTCCCCGAAGTCAACGCCCTCGCAGAGGCAACGCGCCTCAACCCGTCCGTGCGCTTCCGAAAAGTCCTCTGGCAGATATCAAACGCCCTCAAAGTCGGCTCCGACGTCGCCGTCGCCCTGCAATCCATCCTCGGAGAGCTCGAAAAGGACAAGGTCGACCAAATACGCAAATACGGCGCCGAACTAAGCCCGTGGACCATGGCATACATGATGGTCGCAGTCGTCCTCCCATCCCTCGGAATAACCATGTTCATAGTCATCTCCTCGTTCATGGGAATCGGCGTGCCCAAAACCGCCCTCATATTCGTCCTCGCATTCCTCGCCGGATTCCAGCTGTTCTTCCTCAACTTCGTAAGCTCAAGAAGGCCCGCAATCTGACGGAAAAATAAAAAGCGAACCAAAAAAAGCAAGAAACAAACGCGGGAAACTAACCAAAACTGGAAAGCAACCGACAAAAACAACCAAAAAAAGGCTTTGGCGAAAAATGATTGAAAACGCGTACTTGAAGATTTCCGCGATCTACCCTCGGTCGGTTTTGGAGTCCACGCGCAAGCTCATGCTGCAAAGCGGGGTGCAGGGGATAACCGCCCGCGCCTACCTGGGGTTCGCGACAATCGTTTCACTTAGCCTGGGCCTTGCCGCCCTCCTGTTCGCGCCCGTGTTCACCCGCGACCCCCTCATAATATTCGCCGCGCCAATTGCCGCCGCGGGCGCCGCGGGCATGCTGTTCTACCTCTCGCTTTCCATGGGCGCGGACTCGCGCGCGAAATCGATCGAAGCCCTGCTGCCCGACGGCCTGCAATTGATAAGCGCCAACATGCGCGCGGGAATGACATTGGAAAACGCGATTTGGAGCGCGGCCGTGCCCGAATTCGGCGCGCTGCGCGACGAAATACGCAAAGTCTCCGCCGACGCGTTCGCAGGAAAACCCATCGAAACCGCCCTCTCCGCAATGCGCACCCGCGTGCGCTCGCACATAGTCGAACGCACCCTGAAACTCGTGTCCGAGGGAATACAACTGGGCGGCGAAATCGCGCCCCTCTTGGACGAGGTGTCCGCGGACATAAAAAGCATACAAAACCTGCAAAAGGAAATAGCCACCTCCACGACGATGTACGCCATATTCATAGTGTTCGCAGCCGTGCTTGCCGCGCCAGTCCTATTCTCGGTCTCTACGTTCTACACGCAGATGAACGAGCAAATCACCGCAAAACAGCACGCGACCTCCCCCCAGGGAGAAATGCCCCAGGTCCAAGGCCTGCCCGCCCTCTTCGCAAGCGCGAAAAAACAGCAAGCCGGCGCAATCACCGCGGCCGACATACAGGGATTCTCGACCGCCGCAATAATCATAACCACCTTCTTCGCGGGCATAATCCTTGGCCAAATACGCACCGGCAACTGGACCGAAGGCCTCAAATACTCGCCAATATTCATTGCCGTGGCACTGGGGTTGTACTACCTTGGCGCCGGAGTGCTGGCATCCACCCTCGGCAAAATCATCTAAAAACATTGCCGCAATCCCACTTTCCGCGTTTTGCGGCAGACCGCCCGGCCCCCCAAAGCCCGCAGGCGGCTTTTGCACCCGAAAAACGCCGCAACCCCAAAACGGTTGCCTTGGTTTCCGCCCCACGCGCCCGTTTCCAGCCGTTACCTTAGCGCGTTCGGCCCCGTTTGCCTTTTCCCGCACGTTCCGCCCCAATCCCGCCTCCCGCGGTCAAATCGAATTGTTTAAAAGCTAGGCAAAATTAATTGCCTCGTAAAAAAAGGCAGGCAACGCGGGTTTTTTCCCCGCAACCCAAAGTGGGGGGCGTGGCAGGCTTTTTTTGTTTCAAACAGGAAAAAGGTGAAGTTTTTTGATGGAAATGAAAAAAGGACAATCCGCGCTCGAATACCTGGTTACATACGGCTGGGCAATCCTCGCAATCGTAATCGTCGCAGCACTCCTGGTCGCATCGGGCATATTCAACCCCGGCGCAATCGCGGGATCCAAACAATGCTCCGGCCTCACGTCATTCGACTGCCAGGACTTCACCGCCAAAGGCGCAGTTCTCACCTTGTTCCTCAGGAACAAGGCGGGAAACACGTTGAACTACGTGTATGCGGATTCAAACGGCTGCACTGGAACTAATGTTACAAACGGCGCGGCCATTACGTGCACGGTTTCGAACTTCACAACGGGCACAAGTGGACAAACGCTTGACGCGACGAACGTCCCGATACAGTTCACCGACTCGAAAAGCGGCCTCGCACACACCGAAACAGTGGTAGTGCGCGGCAAGTACGAGTAAATCCCTACGGGGGCCTCCACACGCCCCCAATCCCTTTTTTTTATTTTTTCTTCTTTCCTTTTCCCGCTTTTTCCTTTCCGCCCAGCGCCCCGCAGCCTTCCGCGCGCCTGACGGCATCCTTCTTCCCGCGCCCCGCAAAAGCGTTAACTCCATATTAACGTTTATAAATGTTAACACCGTATTAACTTGCAATCGCGTTTTTTCGACTCGGTGTCAAACCAAATGCCCCATGCACTCCAGCACCAAAAGCTCAAGGACGCGTCAAGCGAACACCCGCCCCGCATCCAAAGCGCCCACGCGCCCGCAATAACCGTGCGAAGGCTCGACTTTTGCGCCGCAGGCGCCGGGAACGAGGATGAAGTTGGCGAGCTTTGCCGCTTTTTGGGCCTTGTCACCCCCCGTGACACCGAAAAAACCGCGGTCCGCGTATTCCGCTTCGTAATCCACCAACAATGCTCAATCTCCCGCGGCCGCAATGCGGCCGAACGCGAAAGCGGGGGAATAAAGAGCTCTGCTGTTGCCGAAGCCGAAAGCTTGAACCGCCTGACCGCAATGCACCACTTAAACCGCATGGTGGAAGCAGGCATCCTGGAAAAGCGCGGCTCGAAAT